>JBEBBH010000042.1:0-6252 GCA_041158485.1 Bacteroidota bacterium
AAGAAGGAGTTTTTTTTGGTACAATATTTGAAATTATTTTTATACATTTGTAATAACCAAATTTTTATCATGGCTAAAAACTACTTATACACTTTTTTCTTTTTCTGCTTGTTCTCTCTCGGCGCTTTTGCCCAGGATGGGAAGCAACAAGGAGAAACGCTTGGTTTTTATCCAAATCCGGTAAGCAACGGCAAAATCTACATCACTTCAAAAACAACTCTTGACAAAGAAGTTTTAATTTTTGACGTATTGGGTAAAAAGGTACTGCAAACGACCATTTCTTCTCGCGAATTAAACATCAGCACTATCCCGCCGGGTGTTTACATCATCAAAATTACCGAAGGAGATACCACTACCACTAGAAAACTAATTGTCAGATAGTTAAACTTTGTAGGTTTAACTTTTTTTTAATCATTTTTTTACGCTCTTATTTTCGGCAAACAAATATTGTGCTTATATTTGTGGGCTAAATAAATTTAAAAAAATGAAAAAAATTTACTCTTTGCTATTTTTTGTTGTGACTTCGATGTCTTTCGGACAGGCTACTGATCTTTATTTCAGTAAGTATGGAGAAGGCTCAAGCAACAACAAATTCCTTGAAATTTACAATGGAACTGGTGCTCCGGTTGATTTGGCAGATTATTCTGTTGAATTGTATGCTAATGGTGCCGCAACCGCTACTAACACGCAAACATTTGCGGCTGGAACTATTATTGCTGCAGGAGATGTTTATGTTTTAAGAAATGGTTCTGCTGCTAATGCAGCCATTATTGCTGCTGCTGATATTACTTCTTCTACTTGTAACTTTAATGGTGATGATGCTATTGTTCTAAAAAAACTTGGAAACATACTTGACGTAATAGGTCAGGTTGGAGTAGATCCGGGCACTTCTTGGCCTGTTGGCTCAACAGCGGCAGGAACTCTTGACCACACTTTAATTAGAAAATTAACAATTTGTTCTCCAAACGCTACTAACTTAGCTTCTTTCGGAACTGACGATGCTACTTCTGAGTGGACGGTTTACGGAATTGATGCTGAACTTGGTCAATTAGGAACTCATGTAGGTTGTTCTACTAGCCCAAGTTTAGTAATTTCTGCTCCTGCAAACAACACTGTTTTTTCTCCGGAAACTACAAGTGTTAACATTAATGTTACTGTAAATAATTTCACTGTAGCAAACGGAACAGGTAACGGACACATCCATTACACAATCAACAGCGGTGCTGTAATCATGAAATATGACACAACTCCAATTGCTTTACCAACTACTCCGGGAACTTATGTAGTTTACATGGAATTAGTTGACAACGCACACAACCCAATTGTTCCTGCTGTAAACGCTACAACAACTTTTACTGTTGCTTCTTATAATGTTGTGGCCAATTTATCCGCTTTAAGAGCTGATGTAATTGCAAATGGCGCTGGTAGATACTACCAAGTTAACAGCAATCCAGTTATAACTTACGCTAGAACAACTAGAAATCAAAAATACATACAAGATGCTACTGCCGGTATTTTAATTGATGACAACTCAACCGTTATCACAACAGCAATGGTAGCCGGTGATGCTATGTCAGGATTAAAAGGACAAGCTTCTTTATTTAGTGGTGTATTACAATTATTACCAACTGTAAATGCAACTGTTGCTTCTTCCGGAAACGTTGTTACGCCTCAGACTATAACAGTTACTGACCTTCTTGCGAATGTTGAAGCCTACGAAAGTGAATTAGTTCAATTGAGCAATGCCTCATTTACTACAGCTGACGGGACTTTAGCTTTCACAACCAACGCCAACTTCAATGTAAACGACGGAAGTGGTGATGTTGCTTTCAGAACACTATTTGCAGAAGCCAATTACATAGGTCAAGTTGTTCCTTCAGGACCAAGAAACATGGCAGTTTTAGTTGCTGAATTCAACACAGCTGTTCAGGTTGTAGCCCGTTCATTAACCGATTTGACTTTAGCTTCTCAAAACTTCGAAATCTCAGGTTTAAAAGTATACCCTAACCCGGTAGCTAACGGCACTTTGTTCATCGAAACTGCTGCTAACGCTGAAAAAACAGTAGCTATTTTTGACGTATTAGGAAAACAAGTATTCAACACTACAACTGCTGATAACGCTATCAACGTAAGCGGATTAAACGCAGGTGTTTATGTGGTTAGAATTACCGAAGAAGGTAAAACTGCTTCAACTAAATTGGTGATTAAATAATCCCATCTAACTAATAGTAAAAAGGTCCTAATGAAAGTTAGGGCCTTTTTTATTTTCCGTATTTTTGCGCTAAATTTTTAGTCACTTTGGTTCAACCGCATGACATATTTACCATTTCCTCGCACAAGCAATTTGAAAAAATAGCGTTGAAAGTTTTTCGTTACCAATACGAAAACAACAAGGTGTATAAGGAATTTTGCGACTTCTTAAAAACCGATGTTCAAAAAGTAAAATCGCTCCAACAAATTCCGTTTTTACCCATACAGTTTTTTAAAAGTCATGCCGTAGTTTCAAATTCGGATGAAATCCAAGAAACCTTTACCAGCAGCGGAACCACCGGAATGATTACCAGCCAACACCTCGTAACCGATGTTTCGCTATACGAGCAAAGTTACCGCCAGGCATTTTCGCAATTCTATGGTAATATCGAAGACTATGCGGTTTTGGCTTTGCTTCCATCCTATTTAGAACGCAGCGGTTCATCGTTGATTTATATGGTGAAGGATTTAATCGAATTGTCGAATAACGAACACAGCGGCTTTTACCTGCGCAATTACGACGAACTGATAACAAAGCTCATCGAACTCGACAACTCCGGTCAAAACGTCATACTGATTGGTGTGACTTATGCCTTATTGGACTTAATTGAGAAGCAAAAATTCGACCTCAAAAACACCATCATCATGGAAACCGGCGGCATGAAAGGCCAACGCAAAGAAATGATTCGGGAAGAATTACATACAATTTTAAGTCAAGGTTTTGGTGTGCCGAGTATCCATTCAGAATACGGCATGACCGAATTGCTTTCTCAGGCTTATTCCCTAGGCGACGGCATTTTCGAATGCCCAAGCTGGATGCACATTTTAATCCGCGACACCGAAGATGCGTTAAGTTATGTCGACTACGGAAAAACCGGCGGTGTCAACGTCATCGATTTGGCCAACATTAACTCGTGTTCCTTCATCGCCACCCAAGATTTAGGCAAAAAATACCCCAACAATGCTTTCGAAGTATTAGGCCGTTTCGATCATTCTGATATTCGCGGTTGTAACTTGATGGTGATATAATAAAACTCTTTTTGCTGCGTTTATATAAAAACAGCCGTCTTGAAATACTTAATCCTACTTCTGCTCTCTATTACAGTTCATGCACAATCCAAACCGATTGTCATAAAAATAGACTCCATTGCAACAACCGAAGCAGAAGACAACCGCAGAGCATTCAAGTTGCACTATCAAATTACCAATACGACTAACCAAGAGATTTCTTTTGTTTTAGACTTGAAAACGATTATTCCAATTGGTGCCGGATCTCTCAGACCAATGCCTTATTATAAAGTTTACGAAAACGAGATGACTTTAGAGGTGAACGGTATTTTTACCGGAGAAAAACAAGTGCTGAATTTTAAAAATGAGGCTGAAATGTACCGATACCAAGACTCTATTACCGCGACCTTTCAAAACAAAACGCCTGAACAATGGCAGCAAGAAAAAAAAGAATACTTCCTAAACAACATTCAAAAAATGCAACCCAATGAAGTCAAACATTTCGAAGCTGTAATTGTTTGGGATAAAAATCGGTACCATCGCAATGGTGACATAGAATATTTTATCGAAGAAAAAGAGAAGCATTTTATCGAGCTCCACATCAACTTAATGGCCGAAGAACTACTACTGAGCTTTTCCGAAACAGAAAAAAACGAACTTTTAAAAGACAAAATCTTAACCAAAGGCTGGTTTACTTCTAACAAAATGGAAATCAATTTAGGCGAATAAAAAAAGGAACCTCATCGGTTCCTTTTCATTTATATCACTTTGATTAAATAGTAATTCTTCTTCCCTTTCTGTAGCATCAAAAACTGACCGTTAATCAAGTCTTTCTGGGCAATCATATAATCCGCAGCTACTTTTTCTTTGTTCAACGAAATCGCGTTTTGCTGCAACTCACGTCTCGCTTCACTGTTCGACGCCAAGAAACCGGTTTTGGCCGAAAGCGCCGCAATCATATCCAAACCGTTTTCAATGTCTGCTTTTTCAACTTCCGCTTGTGGTACACCTTCAAAGACTTCTAAGAAAGTTTTGGTGTCCAATTTTTTCAAATCGTCCATCGTCGGACTAAAAAACGCTCCGGAAGCAAAAATCGCTTTTTCCAATTCTTCTCTGCCGTGAACAAATGTCGTTACTTCTTCTGCCAAACGTTTTTGCAACACACGCAAATGCGGTGCGGTTTGATGTTCTGCTATCAAAGCGTCAATCGTTTCTTTATCTAAAAAGGTGAAAATCTTAATGTATTTCTCGGCATCTACATCGGTCGTATTCAACCAAAATTGGTAAAACTTGTACACCGAAGTCTTATCGGCCGTCAACCAAACATTGCCGCCTTCGGATTTCCCGAATTTAGAACCATCAGCCTTAGTAATTAACGGACAAGTCATCGCATATGCCTTCGCGCCTTCGCCATTCATTCTGCGCACCAATTCCGTTCCCGTAGTAATATTGCCCCATTGGTCTGAGCCACCCATTTGCAACAAACAGTGATGCGTTTTGTACAAATGATGGAAATCGTATCCCTGAATCAACTGATATGTAAACTCGGTAAAACTCATCCCTTCGCCACTTTCGCCACTCAAACGTTTCTTCACCGAATCCTTCGCCATCATATAATTCACGGTAATTCGTTTCCCGACATCACGCGCGAAATTAATAAACGAAAAGTCCTTCATCCAATCGTAATTGTTTACCAAAATCGGCGCATTAGCGGCAGTCGAATTAAAGTCTAAAAAACGAGACAAGACGGCTTTAATACCGGCTACATTTTTCTCTAAAGTTGCTTCATCCAACAAATTACGCTCGTCCGATTTCCCGGAAGGATCGCCAATCATACCTGTAGCGCCACCTACCAACGCAATCGGCTTGTGACCAAAACGCTCCAAGTGTACCAACAAAATAATCGGCACCAAACTTCCAATATGCAACGAATCACTCGTTGGGTCAAACCCAATATACGTCGTGGTCATTTCTTTTAAAAGTTGCTCTTCTGTTCCGGGCATCATATCGTGAACCAAGCCACGCCATTGCAATTCTGCTACTAAATTCCTCATTTCGTAATTATTTCTCTAATGAGCGCAAAGATAAGTTAATTACCCAATTTGAAAATTTGAAAATTTGAAAATTTTAAGAAGCGAAAGGCTCGGGATGTATCAGCGATCTATTTTCCTGCTTTCCACTTTACTCCGTGCCGTTACAATCAGGGCTAGAAGAAAATCTTTTCGCCTACCGGTAAACACCAAAATTCATAATTCATAATTCGTAATTCGTAATTCATAATTGATTATTCGTAATTTAGCAACATGATTTTAGTCACAGGCGGAACCGGTTTAGTAGGCGCGCATTTGCTGTTGCAATTAACGGCAAACGAGACAGAAATTCGGGCCATTTATCGAAACGAAAAAAACATCCGTAAAACCCAATCGCTGTTCCAATTGTATGGTAAGGAAGACCAATTCCTCAAAATCCAATGGATGGAAGGCGACATTATCGATGTGCCGTCTTTGGAAAAAGCATTCCAAGGCGTAACGCACGTTTACCATTGCGCCGCACTCATTTCCTACAACCCAAAAGACGAAAACAAACTCCGTAAAACCAACATCGAAGGCACAGCCAACATTGTCAACTTTTGTATTGATTATAACGTAAGCAAACTGTGCCACGTAAGTTCTATTGCCGCTTTGGGCGATTTAAAAGCCAACGAAACTACCATTACCGAGGAAACCGAATGGAATCCGGAACACTATCACAGCGATTACGCCATTTCCAAATACGGTGCCGAAATGGAAATTTGGCGTGGCCAACAAGAAGGCTTAAATGTGGTCATTGTAAATCCCGGAGTGATTTTCGGAGCCGGTTTTTGGCAACAAGGCAGCGGTATGTTTTTCTCGGCCGTGCAAAAAGGATTTCCGTTTTACACCAATGGCACAACCGGCTATGTCAGTGCCACCGATGTAGCTTCCGTGATGATTCAACTAATGAACAGTGCGATTT
>JBEBBH010000043.1:0-6785 GCA_041158485.1 Bacteroidota bacterium
ACTTTTTTTCCTATTGAGACTTCTTTGGCAATGGTACCGCTGCAACCCAATTCTACATCATCCGGATGCGCACCAAACGCTAAAATATCTAATTTCATATTCTTTATTTTTTATAATATCATGTAAATTATGTGTCGAAGTTTATTGCTTTTAACTTACAACATAGAACCTACAACATACAACTGCTTTAATTCAAAACCTTTCGCATCGTCATCGATTTGTTGACCGTTTCGATAAATTCTTCTTCCGGCTCACTGTCTTTGGTAATCCCGCAACCGATGAATAATTCGACTTGCTTGTCGTTGATTTTCATACAACGCAAATTAACAAACAAATCGGATTGCTCGGTTCGAAATGTAGCCAAATCGATATTAAACTCACCCAAAAATCCCGAATAATAACTTCTGTCATACGGTTCATTTTGCAAGATAAAATCCTTAGCCGCCGCTTTCGGCAATCCGCAAACTGCTGATGTCGGATGCAACGCTTTGATAATTTCTTCCAAGTTACTATTGCTACCAATGGTTGCAGTAATATCGGTCTTGATGTGCCACAAATTTCCGGCTTGCACAGTATACGGACTCGAAACAGTGAGTTCAGACACTTTATCAGCCAAACTTTGGGTAATAAAATCGGTCACCAATTGTTGTTCCTCAATTTCCTTTTCTTGCCAAACTATCTCCGTAGCATCTGTCACCGCTTGTGTTCCCGCCAAAGCAACGGTTTGCAGAGTTTCCTGATTGATTTTTAAAAACTGCTCCGGACTGGCACCTGCCCACATTCCGATTTTCGGGTGGTAAAAACAATATTTGAAAGCGGTCGGATAAAAAGCGACCAACTTTTTGAATACAGTTTCTACCTCAAAAGAAGGTGTTGCAACGGTCTCTTTTCTGGATAAGACTACTTTCTCGAATTGGCCTTTTTGAATAGCCTCAACGCCTTTGACAACCAAATCCTCAAATCTTTTTTGGGTAGCTTCATCCGCTTTAACTGTCGGATTGGCTGTCAATAAAAAATCTAACTCATTAATTTTCTCTACATAAATATCCGATTCCGATTGAGGAATGTAAGAAATCAAATCGCCGTCAAAAGGCGCAAAAACAAATCCCTTTTCGCTAAAATCTTTTAAAAAATGCAAGCTGTCGTTCGACTGAAATAAGCCAATCATGCGGTCGGCATTGGGCTTTACATACAATACAAAAGGCAATTGCTTTTCCAGTTGCGCTTTGACTTTCACAAACAAATCCGTCATTTATCTTCTGGGTAAAATCATGTTAGTCAACTTGCACAACGAAATCAGCTTGTCGTTTTCATCGGTGATTTTAATTTCCCACAAATGAATACTTCTGCCTTGATGGATGATTTTTGCGGTACAAAACACTATTCCGTCTCGCTTACTTTTTAAATGATTGGCAGAAATTTCAATCCCGCGCACTTCTTGCTTTTCTGTATTGATAAACATCAATGAAGCTGCACTGCCAACGCTCTCCGCCAAAGCTACTGTAGCGCCGCCGTGTAACAATCCCATCGGTTGATGCACTCTGGAATTCACGGGCATTTTGGCTTTTAAAAAACCTTCTCCGGCGTCGATATATTCTATTTCTAAGGTTTCCATCAAAGTGTTTTTACTCCATTCGTTGCAGAGTTGCAACACTTTTTCTCTGTCCAATGCCATAGCTGTAATTTTTCACGAAATTACTACTTATTTCCCACAAGGAAAAAAGCCAACACCACTAAAATACTATAATGGCATTTTTACCGTTATTTACCAAGACGATAGTCAAATTTTCAAATCGACTTATTTTCAAATTAAACTATAATACCTACATTTACGACCGGAGACTGTTAGGTCGAATTGTACAAAGTAAAAATTCATAATACTGATGCGCTATCTTATTTTCTTTTTTGTAATTGGTTTAACTTTATTCACCAGTTCTTGTCGACAAGATTTTGAATTTGAACCTAGTACTGGCGGTTTGTTTTTCTCAAAAGATACCGTGTATTTAGATACTGTTTTTACCAATATCGGTTCGAGCACCTACACTTTAAAAGTATACAACCGAAGCGAAAAAGACATCAAAATCCCTACTATCCAATTAGGAAAAGGACAAGCTTCCAAATACCGTATGACCGTTGATGGTATGGTAGGCAATAACAATCGAGTGTTTAATGAGGTGGAATTGTTGGCCAAAGACAGCATGTACATTTTCATCGAAGTGACCGCAGATGTAGCCGAAGCCAATCCGACCGATTTCTTATACACCGATATTATTGAATTCCGACACGCCAACGGAGAAGTACAAGATGTAGACTTGGTAACGCTAATCCAAGATGCGTATTTCTTATATCCGAAACGATTTGCCGACGGTACTACAGAAACGCTTACCATTGAAGGCATAGAAGAACCGGTGTATGGTTTCTTTTTAGATGAAAACGATCCGGTCAACGGTAACGAATACGTTTGGGGCAACGACAAACCTTACGTTGTTTATGGCTATGCGGCCGTTCCCGGTGGTAAAACCTTGACAGTCCAACCCGGCGCCCGGGTACATTTTCATGCCGATTCGGGGTTAATTGTGGGTAACGGTGCTTCTTTTAAAGCCAATGGAACACTAGAGAACAATATTATTTTTGAAGGCGATCGCTTAGAACCCGGATTTTCAGACGTGGCCGGACAATGGCAAACCATTTGGTTAACCGCCGGAAGTACCGGAAATGAAATTGAAAACGTCATCATTAAAAATGCAGCGGTTGGATTAAACATCGACAGCAATGATGGCAATTTTATGACGATTAAAAACACGCAGATATACAATTCGTCTTTGATTGGTTTGTATGCCAAAACAGCTAAAATTAAAGGAGAAAACGTGGTTATTAATTACGCCGGTATCGCTTCGTTAGCTTGTACGTTAGGCGGAAGCTACGAATTCAAACATTGCACCTTTAACAATAATTGGTCGAGTTCGCGACAAGTGGCCGTTTTATTAAACAATTATTACAAAGACGAAAACGAAACCCAAGTGCCTTTCGATTTGGTGCAAGCCGATTTTAAAAACTGCATCATTTATGGTAGTAATACCTACGAATTATCACTCGATCCGGCTACTTCAGGGCAATTCAACCATTCGTTTACCAAATGTGTGTTGAAATTTGGCAGCAGTAGTAACCCTTTGTACACTTTCCTTTTCGATAATCCGGAAATCAAACGCAACGAAAACCCTAAATTTTTAAATGTACAAAACAACGAACTCAACATAGGCGACGATTCAGCCGCCAGAGGCTTTGGAGATGATGTTAGTGTGCCATTTGATATTTTAGGAAATCCGAGAACAACTCCTTTTGATGCCGGAGCATATAATTGGACTACTTTTCAAGACTAATTTGTTGAAAAACCTTTTTCCATATTCGCAATTTTTAGTCTAAATTTGCACCAACAACTACTAAATACAACAACACAATGATTCATTTCTTCGGAAACGAAAGTACTACTGTTTTTGCCGTACAAACGCAAAACGAACTTTCGGCAGAAAACATCTCAAAATTAAATTGGCTTTTTGGCAACGCCCATAAAATAGAAAAATCCGTACTGACGGATTTTTTTGTTGGTCCACGTGCCGCTATGGTGACGCCTTGGAGTACCAATGCCGTAGAAATCACCCAAAATATGGGGATTGAAGGGATTATCCGAATTGAGGAATTCGAAAAAGTAACTGAAAACTTTACCGATTTCGACCCAATGCTTTCGCAAAAGTACAATGAGTTAACCCAAGATATTTTCACCATCAACATCCAACCGGAGCCGATATTAGAAATTGAAGATATCGCCGCTTACAACCAAAAAGAAGGTTTGGCCTTGAGTGAAGAAGAAGTCACTTACTTGAATGGCGTTTCTCAAAAAATTGGTCGAAAACTAACCGATTCTGAAGTTTTCGGATTCTCACAGGTCAACTCAGAGCACTGTCGCCACAAAATTTTTAACGGCACTTTTGTGATTGACGGACAAGAAAAAGAGACTTCCCTATTCAGACTCATCAAAAAAACATCCGCCGAAAATCCAAACGATATCGTTTCGGCTTACAAAGATAATGTCGCTTTTATCAAAGGTCCGAAAGTTACCCAATTCGCTCCTAAAAGTGCCGACAAACCGGACTTTTACGAAACCAAGGAATTCGATTCTGTGATTTCGTTAAAAGCTGAAACCCACAATTTCCCTACTACTGTTGAACCTTTCAACGGAGCCGCAACGGGTTCGGGTGGTGAAATACGCGACCGATTGGCGGGTGGACAAGGTTCGCTTCCTTTAGCAGGAACTGCTGTGTATATGACCGCTTATTCGCGTTTGGCAGCTAACAGGAATTGGGAAAACGGCATGACCGAGCGACAATGGTTGTACCAAACGCCAATGGACATCTTAATCAAAGCGTCTAACGGTGCTTCCGATTTCGGAAATAAATTCGGGCAACCACTTATCACAGGTTCTATTTTAACTTTCGAACACGAAGAACATACTACGACAGACTCAGCAGAGACCCGCAAACTCGGCTACGATAAAGTAATTATGCAAGCCGGAGGTATTGGCTATGGCAAATTAGACCAATCCATCAAAAAGAAACCGAGCGAAGGAGATAAAATCGTCATTCTTGGCGGAGAAAATTATAGAATCGGAATGGGCGGTGCCGCAGTTTCCTCCGCCGATACCGGTGCTTTCGGTTCCGGAATCGAACTCAACGCCATCCAACGTTCCAACCCTGAAATGCAAAAACGCGCCGCTAATGCCATTCGTGGTTTGGTGGAAAGCGATGAAAACCCAATTGTTTCTATTCACGATCACGGTGCCGGCGGACATCTGAATTGCCTATCCGAATTGGTGGAAGAAACCGGTGGTCTAATCGATTTAGACAAATTACCGGTAGGCGATCCAACCCTATCTGCCAAAGAAATCATCGGCAACGAATCGCAAGAAAGAATGGGCTTGGTGATTGGTCAAAAAGACATCGATACCTTACAACGCATCGCAGAAAGAGAGCGTTCGCCTATGTACCAAGTGGGAAACGTAACAGCCAACAAACGCTTTACTTTCGAAGGGCAAAAAACAGGAAGCAAACCCATGGATTTGGCCTTGGAAGACATGTTCGGCAGTTCGCCTAAAACCATCATGGCGGATAAAACCATAGAAAGAAATTATACTGATTTAGAATACAGTTCCGATTATATTCAAGACTACTTAAGAGACGTTTTGAAACTCGAGGCCGTAGCTTGTAAAGACTGGTTGACCAATAAAGTCGATCGCTGTGTAGGCGGAAGAGTCGCCAAACAACAATGTGCCGGACCTTTACAACTGCCTTTGAACAACGTAGGCGTTATGGCCTTAGATTTTAACGGGAAAGAAGGCATTGCTACTTCCATAGGGCACGCCCCTATTGCCGCTTTAATCGACCCGAAAGCCGGTAGCCGAAATGCCATAGCCGAAGCTTTATCCAATATTGTTTTTGCGCCTTTGGCAGCCAATTTAAAAAGTGTTTCACTGTCCGCTAACTGGATGTGGGCGTGTAAAAATGAAGGCGAAGATGCCCGTTTGTACGAAGCTGTTCAGGCTTGCTCTGAGTTTGCCATCGAGTTAGGCATCAATATTCCTACCGGAAAAGATTCGCTTTCCATGAAACAAAAATACCCGAACGACGAAGTGATTGCACCGGGAACGGTAATTATTTCGGCGGCCGGAAATTGTTCCAATATTACCAAAGTGGTTGAACCGGTGCTGCAAAGAAATGGCGGTTCGATTTATTACATCAATTTATCTCAAGACGAATTCAAACTTGGAGGAAGCTCCTTTGCCCAAACCCAAAATAAAATTGGTGCCGAAACGCCTACCATCAAAGATGCCGCTTTCTTCAAAAAAGCCTTTAATGCCGTACAAGATTTAATCAAGGAACGTCAAATCCTTGCCGGACATGATATCGGGAGCGGTGGTTTGATTACTACTTTACTGGAAATGTGTTTTGCCGATAACCATTTAGGTGCCAAAATCGACTTCTCTTCATTGGAGGAAAATGATTTGGTTAAAATCTTATTCGCAGAAAACATCGGATTGGTGCTTCAAGCTAAAGACGATGCAACCTTCGAAGAAGCCTTTGATGGAATCGAAATCTTCAAAATCGGGGAAGTTCAGCATTCAGAATCATTGACCATTGAAAACTTAGTGTTTGATATCAGAACTTTAAGAGACGTTTGGTTTGAAACTTCTTATTTGTTAGATCAAAAGCAATCCAAAAACAACACCGCAAGAGAGCGTTTTAATAATTACAGTCACCAAGCGTTACAGTATAACTTCCCAACGCATTTCACGGGTCTGAAGCCTGTCATCTCGAGCGCAGTCGAGAGACCAAAAGCGGCTATCATTCGTGAAAAAGGCAGCAATTCCGAGCGCGAAATGGCCAATGCCATGTACCTAGCCGGATTTGACGTAAAGGATGTCCACATGACCGATCTAATTTCAGGTAGAGAAACACTGGAAGACATCCAATTTATTGGTGCTGTAGGTGGTTTTTCTAATTCCGATGTTTTGGGTTCTGCTAAAGGTTGGGCCGGTGCCTTTTTATACAACGAAAAAGCCAATACAGCCCTGAAGAATTTCCTCAAAAGAGAAGACACTTTATCAGTAGGCATCTGCAACGGTTGCCAATTGTTTATGGAGTTGGAAGTCATTAACCCGGAACATGAAGTTCACGGTAAAATGAAACACAACGATTCACACAAACACGAAAGCATTTTTACTTCGGTTACTG
>JBEBBH010000044.1:0-6279 GCA_041158485.1 Bacteroidota bacterium
CAATTGATAGAAAATTCATCACTTCAGGTGTGGTAAAACGTACCGGTAAATACGCGGCTTCTGTGAGATTACACAGAGAAGTGGTTATCGAATTGCCATACGAAATTGTAGCTGAGAAATAATATTTCAACATACAGTAAAGAAAGTCCCGATTCGCATCGGGATTTTTTTTTAGAAGCTATTCCCGCTTTCCACTGTATCTTTTACCTTGTTAGCTAACAAGGCAAAAGGATGCCGTTTCAATCGGGGCTAGGCTATAGCAATAAAAAACAAATACTCAGTAACTCAGCGACTCAGTCACTCAGCAACTCAAAAAAAATGGAACCCGTTCACGGGTTACACGAGACCATAAAAAAACAATAAATATTTACGAGTGAAATACAAAAGACTCACCAAAGAACAATTCGAAGCCTTGCACCAAGAGTTTAGTAATTTCTTGGCGACACAATCTATTGATAAAGCCGAATGGGATTCGATTAAAACCCACAAACCCGAGATAGCTGAACAAGAATTGGACGTGTTTTCCGATTTGATTTGGGAAGGTGTACTCACCAATGCGCAGTATTTAGAGCATTTTTCTAAAAACCACATTTTCCTTTTTCATTGCCAGGAAACACTAATTCAATCGATAGTTCTAAAATCCTTAGAACCGGAAGTGAATTTCATGGAGAAAGAAGGATTGCAATGGTTGAGTGACAACCTATTTACCGATGCAGTTGAAATTCATTTGGGCAAAAAAGCATACGAGCAAGAGCGTAATTCGGCTATTTTCGATTTGATTACCCAAGGTGCTATCCTAAGCGATGGCGAATTGTACTTACAAATCAACGGTATTATTCAGTCGTAATTTAAACTTATTAAAAGACTGTCATTATAATTTGTTCGCCACGAATTACACTGATTAACACGAATAATTTGTGAAAATTGGTGTAATTCGTGGCGAATATTTTTTTGTTTTAAAATCAAGATTGGTGACACGAGCAAATCTAATAGGTGAATCAATCAGTGGTTTTTTAAGTTTATTACTATTGGAATTCATGTCCAAAAGATGCATTATTTTCCAAAAATATTGGCTATTTTAGTGCACACATTTTGCCACTAGTATAGCCAATTTTTTATGGATGTTCACAAGATAATTCAAGACTTACGCGACGAACTTAACCAACACAATTACAACTATTATGTGTTGGATAAGCCAACCATATCCGATTTCGAATTCGACCAAAAGCTCAAGCAGCTGCAAGAATTAGAAAACCAGCATCCGCAATTCTTTGACGAAAACTCTCCAACGCAAAGAGTTGGTGGTACTATTACCAAAAATTTCCAAACGGTGGTACATGATTATCGCATGTATTCGTTGGACAATTCCTATTCCAAAGAAGATGTAATTGATTGGGAAAATCGCATCCAAAAAGTATTGGGTAACGTACCGTTGCAATATACTTGTGAACTCAAATATGACGGTGCTTCGATTTCAATTACTTACGAAAACGGCAAACTCAAACGCGCGGTCACTCGCGGTGACGGTTTTCAAGGAGATGAAGTTACCAATAATATCAAAACCATCAAGTCCATTCCGTTGCAATTGAAAGGTAATTTCCCGGAGCGATTTGACATACGAGGTGAAATTATCCTGCCGTTTGAAGGGTTCGAAAAAATGAACCAGGAACTCATCGAAATTGGAGAAACACCTTATTCCAATCCGAGAAACACAGCATCGGGAAGTTTGAAATTACAAGACAGCAGTGAAGTAGCCAAACGACCATTAGAATGTTTGTTGTATTTTATAGTAGGCAACAATCTCAACATCAAAACCCAATTTGAGGGATTAGAAGCCGCCAGAAACTGGGGATTCAAAGTCCCGAAAGAAGCCAAGTTAGCCAATTCGTTAGCCGAAGTTTTCGACTACATCAATTATTGGGACGAACACCGTCATCAGCTTCCGTATGAAACCGATGGTGTGGTAATTAAAGTCAATAGCTTCCAACATCAAGATGAGTTAGGTTATACCGCTAAATCGCCGCGTTGGGCAATCGCCTACAAATTCAAAGCCGAACAAGTTTCCACCAAGCTTAATTCAATTTCGTATCAAGTTGGTCGCACCGGTTCGATCACACCTGTTGCAAATTTAGAACCGGTACAATTGGCGGGAACTATTGTAAAAAGGGCGTCTTTGCACAATGCCGATCAAATAGAAAAGTTAGACATCCGAATTGGAGATACTGTTTTTGTAGAAAAAGGCGGAGAGATTATTCCGAAAATCATCGGTGTTGATTTTGCCAAACGAAATGCGGAAGCTGAACCAACAGTATACATTACCCATTGCCCGGAATGTCAAGCCGAATTGGTGCGCAACGAAGGGGAAGCGAATCACTATTGTCCGAATTTTTATGGTTGTCCGCCGCAAATCATAGGTCGTATTCAGCATTTCATTACCCGAAAAGCCATGGATATTGAAGGATTAGGTGGTGAAACAGTGGCTTTGCTCTACAATAATGATTTGGTTAAAGATTATGCTGATTTGTATGAGTTAACAGTTGACCAAATCTTACCATTAGAACGAATGGCTCAAAAATCGGCAGAAAACTTGGTTAACGGTGTCCAAAAATCCAAGGAAGTGCCATTTGAAAGAGTGTTGTATGCTATCGGAATTCGCTATGTAGGCGAAACAGTGGCGAAGAAATTAGCCAAACACTATAAATCCATTGATGCTATTCGAAATGCTTCTTTGATGGATTTGATTCTTGTAGATGAAATAGGAGAGAAGATCGCCCAAAGTGTTATCGAATTTTTTGACAATCCGGAAAACGTCCGAATCATTGAGCGTTTAAAGCAATATGGTGTTCAAATGGAATTGGTGGAAGTGTTCAATCCGAATGCTACCGACAGATTAGCCGGGAAGACCTTTGTTGTTTCAGGAGTTTTTGAAAAATTCTCTCGCGATGATTTGAAGAAAGCCATCGAGGATAACGGCGGCAAAGTTGGTAGTTCCATTTCAACCAAAACCGATTACGTAGTAGCCGGTGACAATATGGGACCGGCAAAGTTGGAAAAAGCCAATCAATTAAAAATTCCTATCATCACTGAAATGGACTTTTTAGCCATGATTTCTCACTAATATTTCTTACTTGTTTGTAAAATTGTTAAAAATTTTAACAATAAATTATTGAGTTGTGAAATATTATTTTAATTTTATTTCTCTAAAAAGCAACCACTTAAATAAACCGATGGGTAGTAACGAGTATTTGAAGCGATGGAGTAGTAATAAAATTGCCAGTATAATATTGACTACTTTTTTTATAGTTTCCTTTATAGAAATCACGGCGGAATTCAATGAAGATAAGTTGTTGGTTTGGTATACAAAACCGTTCATTTTGCCGCTACTGATAGGATATTACATAAGACGTTCTAATAAAATCAATGCTTACTATTTAATTGCATTGTTGTTTTGCTGGATAGCCAATTTGTTTTTTATTGATAATACTTGGAATTACATACTTTTAGGAGTCGCATGTTTTTTAATTTACAGAATATTGGTCATCATTATAGTGTTAAAAAAAGTAAAGATGCCTGATCTACTGCCATTGTTTTTGGGCAGTATTCCATTTGTTTTTATTTATGCTTCTGTCGCCATTTTTACATTTAGCACTATCGGTGATAGTTTGTATCTCTTTTTGATTCAAGGGATTTTTACTATTTTTCTGGGAGGTTTGAGTTTAGTAAATTACATGTTGAACTCTAATAAAACCAATAAAATTCTCTTTGTCAGCACCTTGTTATTTGCCATCAATCAGTTCGTTTTTATACTCCGATTTTATTACGAAGAAGCCAATTTTTTCCAAGCTGTGGCTATGGTGTTTTTCGTTTGGGCTCAATTTTTACTGACGCAATATATATTACAAACAGAAAAGCAGCGGAATCGCTATTTGATTGTCAATAAGTTGAATGAAGTTGTTTAATTAAAAGCGACTAAACTATGCCGCGAAAAGATAAAATAGTACAATACTTGACGATTTGCTTTTTTGCTGTGGGCATACTCGAAGTGATTTCAGAGTATCTTCAGAATAAACTACTGATCATTAGTTTAAAGCCACTGATTCCTCTCTTATTAATCGTAATATATACCATCGAATCCAAATACAAAAACAAGCTGTTTGTATTAGTCTTGCTTTCTTCCATGCTAACCAACATATTGTTTATTCCGAAGTCTAACGAATATTTGCAATATGCTTTGATAGCCTTTACGATTCATCGAATTTTAGTGGTGTCAATGGTGTTGGGTTTGCAAAAAATTAAAGACTATATTCCTTTCAGTATTGCAACGCTTCCTTTTTTGCTGATCTTTTTTTACTTGTTTATGGAAACCGCCGAAATTCCGCAAAGAAGTTATCTTTTGTTGCTGACTCAAAACATTTTGATTTCCGTCTTCTCCGGTTTGGCCTTGTCCAGTTATGTGATGAACGACAACAAACAAAATTCGGTATTGTTGATTGCAGTTTTGCTTTTTGTGATGTTACAATTCACAGTCTTTATTGAAAAATACTTGTTGATTAACGAGTTTACGAATGTTTTCCGTCCGTTGGCTATGACTTTCAATGTGTTGGCTTTTTTCTCTTTGTACAAATATGTAGTTGTGGCCGAGCAATCAAACCATAATTGATTTTCCTTTGGAAATTACAGCGGTATCATCATCAAAGTAAAAATCAATTCGGCCCAAATTAATCCCGTAGCATCCTACTTGATTCACCAAAACATCTTGACCAATAGCATTTTTCAAAACAGTTGGTTTGTCTAAAAAAGTATGTGTATGACCGCCAATAATTAAGTCGATATCTTTGGTTAATGTGGCTAATTTAGTATCGCAAATTTTATCCGGTTCGTCTTTGTATTTGTAGCCCAAGTGCGACAAACAAATCACCAAATCACATTTTTTTTCTTGCTTTAAAAGACGGGCCATATCTTGAGCAACTCCTACCGGATCTAAATAGATGGTTTCTTTATAATTTTTCTTGTCCACCAAACCGTCTAAGCCAACGCCTAAACCAAAAACGCCAACTTTAATCCCGTCTTTATTAATGATTCTATAAGGTTTAACATGGCCGTTCATTATGGTGTTTTTGAAATCGTAATTGGCCGATACGAATTCAAATGACGCATGCGGTAACTGAGCGTACAAGCCTTCGATACCGTTGTCGAAATCGTGGTTTCCGATGGTGGCCAAATCGTATTGCATCATACTCATCAACTTGAACTCTAATTCGCCGCCATAGTAATTAAAGTAAGGCGTTCCTTGAAAAATATCTCCGGCATCCAACAGCAAAACGTTTGGATTTTCTTTTCGGATACTTTCAATCAAAGCCGCTCTTCTGGCTACACCTCCCATATTAGGATTTTTGGGATGATTGGCCGGAAAAGGGTCTATATAACTGTGCACATCGTTAGTATGCAAAATCGTCAAATGTTTAGTGTTTACTGATTTGAAACTGCTCAATGAGAATCCTCCCAATCCTAACAATGCCGATGTGGCTGCCGTTTTTTGTATAAAATCTCTTCTTTTCATTTTACAATTCTTTGCTGATTCGTTGGTCTCTCTCAGCTTTGATTACTTTATTGGCTTTGAAATAGTCGATAATAATATTGCGAAGCTTATACTCTAAGTCGTAGCGATCGGTTGCTTTTTTAAAGAAAAGCATATTGTCGCCGCCGTTCACTAGATAGTCTGAAGTCACTACATAATAGGTTTTGGCATTTTCTAAAGGTTGCCCATTAACCAAAATGTCTTTAGGTTGGTTGTCTTTACCAATAGTAAAAGTCAATCCTTTTAAAGGATGTGGTTTTTTCTCGGCAATAATATACTGTGCCATCTCCAAAATTTGTTCCCCTTTCAAACCTACTACTATGGCCGTGTTTTCAAACGGCATAATTTCGTATGCATTACGAGCAGTAACATCACCTTTAGGAATAATGGTACGGATACCACCATGATTGAGCAAGCAAATGTCAATCGATTTGTGTTCTTTTTGCTTAAAAACGATGTTCGATTTTTCAAAGGTAATATCAGATAGGAAATTGCCCATAGGGGTTTGCCATTCACCTGATTTATCAATCGTTTCCGGTGCATTGGCTAAAACAAAACTTAGATCTTTATCGATATTGTCACGATAAGGTTTGATGAAGTTTTCAATTTGCTGATCCGATTGTCCGTTAGTAGTATTCGCAGTTTCAGCAGGTTGGGAAATTCCAATTTTTTTGCCTTCAATTCGGCTGACATAGAATTTT
>JBEBBH010000045.1:0-3377 GCA_041158485.1 Bacteroidota bacterium
GGTTCTTCCACAATCTCTTCCGTTTTCGCTACTACCGGTTTCACAAATTTTACTTGATCTACTTTTGGCGGTGGTGGCGGTGGTGGCGGTAAGTCTTTAGGTTGCTCTTCTTTAGGCGGCAACTTAATCGTTACAATTTTTTTGTCTAAGTTGGCATCTTCATCTGAGCTGTCGGGAATCAAATCCGCAATTAACGGAGAAGCCACGGCAACACCAAAAATGAAAGCGCCTATCAGTAGTGAACGCAAAGTAGTTTTTGGGTTTTCTTTACGCAACTCGTAAGCACCATAGGCTTTGTTACGTCCCTCAAAAACGATGTCTATCCACTGTCTTTTCAATAAGTCTAATTTCATTGTTTTAGTTTTTAAAGATTAGTACAAGACATTACTTGTTCATTGCGTCTACTAGTTTTTGCTCTTCAGGAGTGATATCGTTTACAATAGCATATGTTGGTACGTCACAAATTGCCATCTCATCTAAAATATCAACTAAGTTTCTGTACGTGGCTTTTTTAGTAGGTTTGATAATCACAATCATCCCTTTCTTTTTATCGCCGGTTACTTGCGGAATCGAAGCTACTCTTTTTAAAATTTCTTTTCGGATTCCATTTTTACCATACACTGCATCGGTTGGCGCACCTCCCGGTTCAGGACTTTCTAACAAACCATGAAACCATTTGATTTTGTTATCTTTACCAAGAAAAATTGTTACAGTTCTTCTTTGGTCAACCTTCATTGGTTCTTGTGGTCCTTTTTCATCTTTATCCGGCAAACCTAAATCCATAGATTGCGGTTTGGATAGTGACGTGGTCAACATGAAGAACGTAATCAATAAGAAGGCTAAGTCCACCATTGCGGTAAGGTCTACCTTGGCATTGGATTTTTTACTTCTTACCTTTTTACTGCCTTTTTTGCCGCCGCCACTGTCGCCGGTATTTAATTCAGCCATTTTGTACTGTTATTAAAATTAATAATCTTTTCCTCTTAAACCAGTAACTAAATTAAAGCTATTGATTTTTTGGTCTTGTAGTATATCCATCACTCTTTTGATTTGAGGATATAACTCTTTAGCATCGCCTTTGATAGCAAATTGAAGTTCTTTATCAGCACCTTCATCAATATTTGCTTGTCTTGCGCCTTGTATCCAATCTTGTAATTGATTGTTGATAGAATCACAAGGAATACCGGATTGCACTCCTTTTTTCGCTCTATCCGAAGCTTTCATAGCCAGCAATTGTTTCAAGCCTTCTACCGGAACACCAAACTCATCCACTAATGCGAACTGTGCTTTTTCTTCCTCTGTAAAAGTCAATTTATATTTCTGAGCCATGTAATCCAAAGCACCCGCACGGATTGCTCTGTCTTTCATTCCATAAAATACTTGTTCTTTACCCTCACTTTTCCCTACAGTAATCATTACTAAACCGGTTTCCGGTAATTTAGTTTGTACTGTTGAAGAAGGCGTGTCAACCGGTAATGGCTCAGGCATTTTTGCTGTAGCCGTCAAGATAAAGAAGGTAAGTAAAAGGAAAGCCACGTCACACATCGCCGTCATGTCGATGGCTCCTGCTGCCTTATGGGATTTTACTTTAGCCATTTATTTATTTTTATTAGTTACAATAAGTCTTTCAACTATTGTATTATGATTTTAAACTTCCTCTGAATTTTCTGTATGTGTTCACGATAGTTGAACCTGCCTCATCAATAGAGTAAGTTAAAGTATCAATTTTAGAAGTAAAGAAGTTGTAAGTGATGATCGCTAAAGCTGAAGTAGAGATACCTGTAGCAGTGTTAATCAAAGCTTCAGAAATACCATTTGCTAACGCAGCTTGGTCAGGCGTACCTGCAGTTGCTAATGCACCAAACGCTTTAATCATCCCTGTTACTGTTCCTAACAATCCTGCTAAAGTTCCTAAAGCAACTAAAGTTGACAAGATAGTCATGTTTTTCTCTAACATCGGCATTTCTAATGAGGTAGCTTCTTCGATTTCTTTGTGGATAGTCTCAGCAGCTTCTTCACTGGTAAATCCTTCTTTTTTAACTTCTTGGTATTTTACTAATGCCGCTTTGATTGAGTTAGCTACAGAACCTTGTTGTTTATCACAAGCTGTGATAGCATCATCAATGTTACCCGCTTTTACACTAGCTTGTACATTTCTCATAAAAGTATCTAAATTTCCTTTTCCACCTGCTTTAGTGATTACAAAGAAACGCTCAATTGAGAACACGATTACCATCAAAAACAATCCCATCAAAACAGGTACAATCGGACCTCCTTTGTATACCATTGCTAAATAGTTACCAGGTAGTGGGTGACCTGTATTTACACCACCTTCAAAGTTAGAACCTGCACCCATGATGAAGTTCCAAATAATCCAACCAACAAAAATACATGCTACAATGATGATTCCAGACATCATCCCTAAACCGTTTGAACCAGATTCTTTTTTAACGTTTGCCATTTTTTTAAATTTTAAAAGTTTTAAATAAATTATAAGTTTTAGTTGTTAATAAACTTGATTAGGGACAAATTTAATTTTTTACTTGAAATAAAAAAACTTTTTTTAGTTTTAATAACATATCCCAAAACATCGGTTTTAAAGGGTATTACTGTGTTTTAAAACAATCCTTAAATAATCAATAAAAATAAGCCTAATTTTCAAGGTTTTAATCAGCTTTATACATGCATAACGCAAAAAATCCTGAAATTGTATTTTTAACGAAAACATTTTCGGCAATTTAAAATTATTGCTTTCCTTTATGCGAAAGAGTTAACAACATTTTTCAGGTTTCAAAAAAACACCTTATTTTGTTTATCTTTATAAAACTACAAATACAAACATGACTGCTACAGCTGAATTTTCAAAACACATAAACGAAGGCTATCAATTTAAAGGCGACAGCATTACATTAGGCGGCGCCATACTTAACGGAGAAGCTATACCGGACACTTTTGTTAAAGTACCGTTGAAAACATTAAACCGTCACGGACTTATCGCCGGAGCCACCGGAACGGGTAAAACCAAAACCATACAAGTCTTATCGGAACAGTTGTAATCTTTCGGAATTCCGGTACTCATGATGGACATCAAAGGGGATTTTTCAGGGATTGCCAAAGCTGGCGAAGCAAAGTCTTTTATCACGGAACGTCATGCCAAAATTAATCTTCCTTACCAACCCGAAAGTTTTCCGGTTGAACTGTTATCACTTTCCCAACAAAACGGCGTTAGACTAAGGGCTACTGTATCTGAATTCGGCCCGGTTTTATTCTCCAGAATACTCGATTTGAACGACACCCAAGCCGGAGTGGTAGCGGTGATTTTTAAATATTGCGATGACAAACAAATACCTTTACTGGATTTGAAAGACATCAAAAAA
>JBEBBH010000046.1:0-4119 GCA_041158485.1 Bacteroidota bacterium
ATCTCGAGCAATTCCGTTAATGGTATTGGCAGCCAATAAAGCATTTTTAAAATTTACATCCGGTATAGCAATAATTTGAGCCTTCAGGGATAAGCTGAATAAAAACATTAAAACCAAAAGCAAGTAATTGTATTTCATAAATCTAGGTTTTACTTTTTTAAAATTACGAAAATAATTACAATAACTTGTCATTGCATAAACAAATCCCCTGGTAATGGCATACCTACGGGATGATTACAATTAAGTTATGATATAATAGAAAACATTGAATTCTATAATTAACTGTTTCCTGTTGGTTTATATTTTAATAAATTCTTTAGTGATTTTTCCCTTATCAGTTGTCAATACAATCAAATAATTACCACTTGGCAAGCTACTCACCTCAATAGTATCATTGTTATTGGCTGTTAGCACTAATTGTCCTAACATATTAAAAATAGTAATCTCAGAAATTTGAATATCCCGGCTTACTGTTAGTTGTAAAAATTGAGTTGTCGGATTGGGATAAAGAACAACGCTGTTAATTTCTTCAACAATTTGATTGTCTAAAGCACAACTGTTATTACAAGTTGTTGTCAAAGTTTTTCCGGTGGTGTTTTGATTGATGGCGTAAAGTATGGCCGGTAATTCACCTTCATCATAACAAATGTAGTTTAGCAGCGGCGTGTTACCGAATTCGAAATTGTGCAACGGTGGTGGAATTTGCCTTACAGTACGTGCCAAGTCGCTCGATACAACTCCGTTTTTTAAATACAAACTTGTCAAGTTAGGATTATCATTAATCCACAAATTACGCACTTGAGTACCGCAAAGATTCAATTCGGAAAGCTGTGTATTCCAACCCCAAATCCGCCACAACTCAGTCAGGTTTTGTAAATTAACACTGCTTATTGGATTTTCCGCAAAAAACACACTTTGCAGTGTGGACAAGTTTTCAATTCCGGCTAACGATGTTAATCCGCAACCCATACAATTAATTCCGTCAAGATGAGTTAAACCACTCAACGCGTTTAGTGAAGAAACCTGATTGCCACTGCAATTAAGCCAACGTAAATTAGTAAAGTATTCAATTCCTGAAAGAGAGCTTATTGAGGAATTATTTAGGTCCAAATCATACACCATCAAAGCTTCCTCTACTTGAATTTCATTATCTCCGTTAGCGTCAATCACTATAAAATCACCATTGACATCAACAGCAATATTGGTAGTGACTGAAGATTGCATTAGTCGTGTCTTAAAGTTGATGTCCGGAAAATTTATGACTTGAGATGGCGCAACAAATCCGTTCAAAAAAAACAATAATAATAGACATTGTTTACGCATAAGCCTTCTTTATTTTTTATAAAGTTACGTAAAGTATTATAAAAAATGAATTGATAAATCATTTTAACCAACACCAAATCAATTCAGAGAAATTGTACTGGATTTTTTTTAAATAAAAAAATCCGCCGGTAATGGCGTACCAACGGATCTTTACAACTAATTTATAATTAAAATCAGAAAACGTTCAACGCTGTCATACACTGTTTCATCATTTGGTAAGTGCGTTCAATATCGTTGTCCAAACCGATAGAAAAACGAATCAAGCCATCGGTTAAGCCCATCGCTTGTTGTTCTTCCAGCGGAATCTCACTTGAGGTAGAACTGCCCGGCGCACTGAACAGTGTTTTATAAAATCCTAAACTCACGGCCAAATAGCCCAAGTTACGGTGCTGCATTAATTCCATCAACTCATTCGCTTTGTCTAAACTGCCTACATCCATAGTCATCATACCACCAAATCCGTATTCGGGATTGATCATTTTGGCGTACAATTCGTGACTCGGGTGACTGACCAATCCGGGATAAACGACTTTTAACCCATCGGCTTCAAATTTTTGAGCCAAGTACATCGCATTATGACTGTGCTGTTTCATGCGAATATGCAAAGTGCGCAAGTTTTTCAAAATACTGGCGGCACGTAAACTATCCATTGTTGGCCCTAAAAGCATGCTGGCACCATCGTTCACATTTTTCAAGTCGTTGATAAATGCCTGAGAGGCACAAACCACGCCACCAACGGTATCACTACTACCATTGATAAATTTGGTCAAACTGTGAATAACGATATCGGCTCCTAATTTAGCCGGTGCGACCGACAAAGGTGAAAAGGTATTGTCGACAACCAATGTAAGATTATGCTTTTTGGCAATGATGGCCAAAGCCTCAATATCGGCCACTTCTAACAACGGATTGCTTACCGTTTCGCAATACAATACTTTGGTGTTTGGGGTAATGGCGGCAGTAACTTGGTCTAACTTAGTGATGTCGACAAAATGAGTCTTGATGTTCCATTTCGGTAACATGTTTTTCATAAAGGCATAAGTCCCGCCGTAGATGGTACGGCTGGAGACAATCTCGTCTCCGGCAGCACACAATTGGAGCAAAACAGGCGTAATAGCACCCATACCTGAGGCCGCAACATTGGCACTTTCGGTACCTTCCATAGCAGCCAAAGCTTGGCCTAAGTACAAATTCATAGGCGAAGAGTGGCGCGAATACAAATAACAACCTTCGGCATTGCCTTCAAAGGTATCAAACATGGTTTTAGCCGAAAGAAAGGTGTAAGTCGAGCTATCGGATATAGATGGATTCACGCCTCCAAATTCTCCAAAGTATTGCAGGTCTTGGATTTTATCGGCCGGATGGAAAGATTTCGGGTTGTAGGCTGTAGGTTCTATGTTGTGGGTCATAAAGTTGATGTTTAATTTTATCCTTTACAAATTTGAATCAATACAGTTAAATTATCAATACAAATAAAAAAATACAGTTTTTAAAACTAAAAAAATAAATATTTATAGAAAATTATTTTAGATTTACATCGATAAATAGGCTTCATTAGTTTTTAAAACTATTAAAACCTACAACTCATAACCTAGAACCTACAACTTATGGATTCCACCGACAAAAAACTCCTCGCCCTACTCCAACAAGACACCAAAAAAACCACTAAAGAACTTTCGGTAAAACTCAATCTTTCCGTCACAGCGGTATATGAACGGATCAAAAAACTGGAGCGCGAAGGCATTATTGACAAGTACGTAGCTTTGTTGAATCGGACTAAAATCGACAAAAGCTTTGTGGTATTTTGTCATATCAAACTCATCCAACACACCAAAGAATTCCTGACTACTTTTGAACACCAAGTGGTAAAACTGGAAGAAGTGTTAGAGTGTTTCCATGTGAGTGGCGATTATGATTACATTCTGAAAATCTGCGTCAAAGACATGGAAGCTTATCGCGAATTCATGGTAACCAAACTCACCACCTTGCAACACATCGGCAGTACGCACAGTACTTTTATGATAGGTGAAGTCAAAAACACTACCGCATTTTCCTTATAAAATAAGCTATAGCTTTTAAGCAAATTATTTCGCTTTTTAGTAAAATAAAAACTGTAATTTTGTGACGCAAAAAAAGTAAAACACACTAATTTATATACTATCATGAGTGCATTTGACGTTGTCATTATAGGTTCAGGGCCGGGCGGTTATGTTTCGGCTATTCGTTGTGCCCAATTGGGTTTCAAAACCGCTATCATAGAAAAATACAGTACTTTAGGAGGAACTTGCTTAAACGTAGGTTGTATTCCATCCAAAGCGCTTTTGGCTTCTTCGCATCATTATGAAGAATTGCAACACTTTGCTGATCACGGTATCGAAGTATCCGGAAAAGTAAAAGTAAACTTGGAAAAAATGATTGCCCGCAAGCAAGCAGTAGTAGATCAAACCTCCGGCGGCGTGAAGTTTTTAATGGACAAAAACAAAGTAACTGTTTTTGAAGGCTTAGGGTCTTTTGAAGATGCTACTCACGTAAAAATTACCAAAGCCGACGGTTCCTCAGCAATAATCGAAGGTAAAAATATTATCATAGCAACCGGTTCTAAACCATCGACTTTGCCATTCATTAAAATTGATAAAGAACGCATCATCACTTCAACAGAAGCCTTAAAATTACCTGAAGTTCCGAAACACTTAATCATTATTGGTGGTGGCGTTATCGGGATTGAATTAGGACAAGTGTATCTGCGATTGGGCGCTCAAGTATCGGTAATCGAATACTTAGACCGTATCATTCCGG
>JBEBBH010000047.1:0-6745 GCA_041158485.1 Bacteroidota bacterium
ATTATCAGATATGGTGTTTTCAAAAAAACCACTCCAGTTTATAATCGCTGCTTTAGTAGCTTTCTTTCCATTAATTAGTACTGCAAATCCAACCGGAGATTCTACTCACGTAGCCGTTGAAACGACTCATGAAGCCACCTCAAAATCTCATGAAGCGCACGGAGAAACAGCTAACCTAACAGAAGAGCAAAAAGCCGATTTAGAAAGAAAAGCCTACATCAAGCACCACTTGATGGATTCTCATGATTTTACCCTTTTTACTTACGGAGGTGAAGAGCATCCTACACACGTTGGATTCCCGTTACCAGTAATTTTGTGGGATGGCGGATTACACGTTTTCTCTTCTTCTAAGTTTGAGCACGGAGAAGCTGTAGCCGAGTCTAACGGAAACTACTACAAAATAAACCACCACGATGGTTTGGTATATAAAACAGACGCTGAAGGTAACTTTACCGAAGACGCAAAAGGACATGTAACCAATGCTAAGCCTATCGATTTTTCAATTACTAAAAACATCTTCATGATTTTAGTAGTTGGTTTGATCTTGTTCTTGTTGTTTGCCGGTTTAGGGAAATCATACCAAAAAAACGGTTCAATTGCTAAAGGCGCCGGAAGATTCTTCGAGCCTATCATCCTTTACATCAGAGACGATATTGCTATTCCTAATATTGGGGAGAAGCACTATAAAAAATACATGAGCTTTTTATTAACCATCTTCTTCTTTATTTGGTTCTTAAATATGTTCGGATTGACTCCACTAGGGGTAAACATCACCGGTAACCTTGCAATTACAGCTTCATTGGCTTTAATTACTTATTTGATTACGACGTTTACTGCTAAGAAAGATTATTGGGGACACATTTTTTGGATGCCCGGTGTTCCGGTTCCGATGAAGTTTATTTTGGCGCCTATCGAATTGTTAGGAACCATCATTAAACCGTTCTCGTTGATGATTCGTTTGTATGCTAATATGGTAGCCGGACACATCGTATTAATGAGTTTGATTGCTTTGATGTATACTTTCAACAGCCCAATCGGAAGTCCGTTATCGTTCTTCTTGGCGTTTGTATTATCATTGTTGGAAATCTTAGTAGCCTTATTACAGGCTTACATCTTCACCATGTTGGCTGCTTTGTATTTCGGAGCTGCTGTTGAGGAGCATCACCATGATGAGCACCACGAGGCTGCACATCATTAATAAATTGAATGTTTAATTAAATATATATACATTATGGAAATTCCTAAAATCATTGGAGCAGGATTAGTAGTAATCGGAGCTGGTATCGGTATCGGAAAAATCGGTGGTTCAGCAATGGACGCTATTGCACGTCAACCGGAAGCTACTGGTAAAATCCAAACAGCGATGTTGATTGCTGCGGCTCTTATCGAAGGTATCGGTTTCGCTGCATTATTCGCAGTAAACTAAAAAAACAAACAAAAGCTGCAACGGTTGGTTGTAGCTTTTGTTAACTATTAAACATCATTTAAACTAAAGACATATTATAATGGAAGAATTATTTGGACAGTTTTCAATAGGTTTGTTTATCATGCAAACAATATTGTTCGTTGGGCTAATTTTCCTTTTGAAAAAATTTGCTTGGAAACCTATTTTAGATGCGGTTAACGAAAGAGAAGAAGGAATCAAAAACGCTTTACTTTCTGCAGAAAATGCAAAGAAAGAAATGCAAAACTTAAAATCAGACAATGAGAAATTATTGGCTGATGCAAGATTAGAGCGTGATGCGATGATTAAAGAAGCTCGTGAAATCAAAGAAAAAATGGTTAACGATGCTAAAACAGAAGCGCAAGTAGCCGGTCAAAAAATGATCGAGCAAGCTAAAGCTTCAATCGAAAGTGAGAAAAATGCAGCTATGGCCGAATTGAAAGCGCAAGTTTCTACTTTATCATTAGACATCGCCGAGAAATTATTGAAAGATGAATTGTCTAACAAAGAAGCTCAAACCAAATTGGTTGAGAAAATGTTAGGTGACGTAAAATTAAATTAATCGGTATGTCAAGAGCAGCGATTAGATACGCAAAAGCAATTTTAGAAACAGCGGTTTCCAGTGGAAACGCTTCTAAAGTAAACGATGATATGTTGGTTGTAGCAGCTACTGTCAACGGGAATACTGAATTGAGCGATTTTTTATCAAGTCCGGTTACTTCTTCAGAAGTGAAAATGAATGCCGTGAAAGAAATTTTCGCTGCTGTACAACCGGAGACCAATTCGTTGTTTCGCTTGTTGCAAGAAAACAAAAGATTTGAAATTTTAGCCGCTATTGCTACACAATTCAACGCTCAGTTCGACGAAATGAACGGTGTAGAAGTAGCTAATGTAACGACTGCTTTTCCCATTACAGCGGAATTGGAAAAACAAGTATTAGCTAAAATTGCTACCATTTCAGACAAAAAAATAACGGTTCAAAACACAGTTGACCCTGCCATTATTGGTGGTTTCATTTTGAGAATCGGCGACAAACAATACAATGCTTCTGTAGCCAACAGATTGCAAGAATTAAGAAGAGAATTTAGTAATTAATTACCATTAAATATACAAACAATGGCAGAAATTAAAGCTGCTGAAATTTCAGCAATATTAAAGAAACAAGTAGAAGGATTTCAATCCGGTGCTACGTTAGAAGAAGTAGGAACTGTTCTTCAAGTAGGTGATGGTATCGCTCGTGTTTACGGGTTATCAAACGCTCAATACGGTGAGTTAGTACAATTCGACAACGGATTGGAAGCTATCGTATTGAACTTGGAAGAAGACAATGTTGGGGTAGTACTTTTAGGACCTTCAACCGGTATCAAAGAAGGATCAACCGTAAAAAGAACACAACGTATTGCATCTTTAAAAGTAGGTGAGCAAATCGTAGGTCGTGTAGTAAACACCCTTGGTGAGCCAATCGACGGTAAAGGTCCAATCGGTGGTGACTTGTACGAAATGCCATTGGAAAGAAAAGCTCCCGGAGTTATCTTCCGTCAGCCGGTAACCGAGCCGTTACAAACCGGAATCAAGTCAATCGACGCCATGATTCCAGTAGGTAGAGGGCAACGTGAGTTGGTAATTGGTGACCGTCAAACCGGTAAAACTACTGTTTGTATCGATACTATCTTGAACCAAAAAGAGTTCTACGATGCTGGTCAACCGGTATTTTGTATCTACGTTGCTGTTGGACAAAAAGCGTCAACAGTTGCGGGGATTGCTAAAACTTTAGAAGAAAAAGGCGCTATGGCTTATACAGTAATTGTTGCTGCCAACGCTTCTGACCCTGCGCCAATGCAGGTATATGCTCCAATGGCAGGTGCTGCTATCGGAGAGTATTTCCGTGATTCAGGTCGTCCGGCCTTGATCATTTATGATGATTTATCAAAACAAGCGGTAGCTTACCGTGAGGTGTCTTTGTTGTTAAGAAGACCACCGGGACGTGAGGCTTACCCTGGAGACGTATTCTACTTACACTCTCGTTTGTTAGAAAGAGCTTGTAAAGTAATTGCCGATGACGATATCGCTAAAAACATGAATGACTTACCGGAATCTTTACGTCCAATCGTAAAAGGTGGCGGTTCGTTAACAGCTTTACCAATCATTGAAACTCAAGCAGGTGACGTTTCTGCATATATCCCAACCAACGTAATTTCGATTACAGACGGTCAAATTTTCTTGGAGTCTGACTTGTTCAACTCAGGGGTTCGTCCGGCGATTAACGTAGGTATTTCGGTATCTCGTGTTGGAGGTAATGCACAAATCAAATCAATGAAAAAAGTAGCCGGTACTTTGAAATTGGATCAAGCACAATTCCGTGAATTGGAAGCGTTTGCTAAATTCGGTTCTGACCTTGATGCTGCTACTTTAAATGTAATCGAAAAAGGTAGAAGAAACGTAGAAATCTTGAAACAAGCCGTAAACGATCCGTTTACAGTAGAAGATCAGGTAGCGATTATCTATGCCGGTTCTAAAAACTTGTTGAGAAGTGTTCCTGTAAACAAAGTAAAAGAATTCGAAAAAGATTATATCGAGTACTTGAACAACAAACACAGAGATACTTTGAATGCTTTAAAAGCCGGTAAGTTAGATGATAACATTACTGACGTTTTAGAAAAAGCAGCTAAAGAAATTTCAGCGAAATATAACTAATAACAATTTGAAGATTTGAGAATTTGAAGATGTAATAATTTTCAAATTTTCAAATCCGATAATTTTCAAATTAACTATGGCAAACTTAAAGGAAATCCGTAATAGAATTACTTCCGTTCAGTCGACGATGCAAATCACATCGGCGATGAAGATGGTTTCTGCCGCTAAGCTGAAAAAAGCACAAGATGCCATTACAGCGATGCGTCCTTATGCCGAAAAACTAACGGAATTATTACAAAGTGTTAGTGCCACTTTGGATGGTGATGCAGGCGGACAATATACTTCGCAACGTGAGGTGAATAAAGTCTTAATCGTAGCCGTTACCTCAAACCGTGGTTTGTGTGGTGCTTTCAATACCAACGTTATCAAGCAAGTAAAAGTTGTGGCTGATACTCATGCCGGAAAACAAGTAGATGTATTTGCTATTGGTAAAAAAGGAAATGATGTTCTTAGAAAATCATACAACGTTATTGCCAACAGAAGTGATGTGTTTGATGCTCTTACCTTTGAAAATGTTGCAGAAGTTGCCAACTTGCTAACCGATAAGTTTGTGGCCGGAGATTACGACAAAATTGAAATTGTTTACAATCAATTTAAAAATGCCGCCACTCAATTGGTCATGACTGAGCAATTTTTGCCATTGGCACCAATTCAATCTGAAAATGCTTCTGCCGGAGATTACATTTTCGAACCGTCTAAAGAAGAAATTGTTTTAACACTTATTCCTAAGTCATTAAAAACACAATTATACAAATCTGTACGCGATTCTTTTGCTGCTGAACACGGTGCTCGTATGACCGCAATGCACAAAGCAACAGACAACGCAACCGATTTAAGAAATCAATTAAAATTAACCTATAACAAAGCGCGTCAAGCGGCAATTACCGGAGAGATTTTGGAAATTGTTGGTGGAGCGGAAGCGTTAAACGGATAGTTTTACACAATATTTTAAGGAAAGGGCGAACATTTGTTCGCTCTTTTTTTTTGGAACAGATTTAATAGTTATTTTTGTTCAACACCATAATAATTCCAGGATTGAGCCTTTATAAAAACCTTTTCAAACAAACCCTAATCTATGGCCTGGCAACAGTGCTACCCAGAATGATTAGTTTTTTATTGAATCCGCTCTATGTAGACCAATTGCCCAAACAGGAATTTGCCGATGTCTCCATTGTTTTTGCCTGGTTGGTGTTTTTTAATGTCATACTTTCCTATGGAATGGAAACGGCTTTTTTTCGATTTTACAACACGGAAACCGATAAGCAACGCGTAATTTCTACAGCAACTGTTTCGCTGTTTTGGTCTTCTCTTCTCTTTTTATTTGTATCGTTACTCTATCGAAATACCTTATCCGATTGGTCCGGAATAAAAGTAGAATACATCACGTATACACTTTGGATTCTGGCCTTAGATGCTTTGGTCATTTTGCCGTTTTCAAAGTTAAGAGCAACCCAAAGGCCAATAGTGTATGCCTTTATTAAAATTGGGAATGTAATGTTGAATATGTTGCTTAACCTGTTCTTTTTGCTATTGTTGCCCCGATTGGCTCAAATGGACGCCGAAGGCTTTTTCAACACTATATATTACGAAAACTTCCAAGTAGGGTATATTTTTGTTTCCAATTTAATCGCTAGTCTTGTCACTTTTGTCATCTTATCTCCGGATTATTTTAAGATCAGCTGGAAGTTTGATTTCAGCCTATGGAAGCGAATGATGCAATACGGTTTGCCTATTTTAATTGCAGGCGTAGCCTTTGCCATCAACGAACATTTCGATAAAATTTTGTTGGATTGGATGAAGGTGTCCAAGTCAGATATCGGCGCTTATGCAGCTTGTTACAAAATAGGTATGTTTATGGTCTTGTTCCGTACAGCTTATACCTTGGGCATTGAACCGTTCTTTTTTAGTCATGCCGCTAACGAAAATGCCCAGCAAACTTATGCGACTATAACCAAGTATTTTGTGATTTTCGGCTCATTTATCTGCTTTTTTGTGATTGCGTTTATCGACTTACTAAAAGTGCCACTAGTGCCTGAAGACAGTTATTGGGTAGCCATAAAAGTGGTGCCGTTGATTGTTTTGGCGAATTTCTTTTTAGGCATTTACACCAACTTATCCGTGTGGTACAAATTAATTGACAAAACCCGAATCGGCGCTTATATTTCCATTGTGGGCGCTTTGGTAACGCTCGTGCTCAATTATGTTCTTATCAAACAAGGGTTGAGTTATTACGGTTCTGCCATCGCAACTATCGCTGCTTACGGAACCATGATGGTGATTTCCTACCAAATGGGCCAAAAACAATATCCTATTCCTTATGATATTGCAACTCTTTTAAAATATTTATCGCTTTCCATAGTGTTTTCGGCCATTTCATTTTATATCCCGTCATTGCGGGAAAACTATGGCGTTAAAATACTTTTATTGGCCTTGTTTTTATATTTCATCTACCGAAACGAAAAGGAAACATTACTCCGAATAGTTAAAAGAAAAACCAAGTAAAATGACCATAAAAATCATCAACAAGTCGCAACACGATTTGCCGAATTACGAAACCATAGCCTCAGCCGGAATGGATTTGAGAGCCAATCTAACCGAATCCATCGT
>JBEBBH010000048.1:0-4098 GCA_041158485.1 Bacteroidota bacterium
TTTTCTCTAATATTTTGCAGTGGTGTGGCTATCGCATTCACATACTGAAAATTACCGTCTCGTTTGTTGCTGATAGACAATTGAATAGGGCAGGCCTCGCTCTGAATGGCGTTGGCTTCAAATTGATTTTGGTCTGAATTGTAAACCAAATACGGCGCACCTGAAGAACCAAATCGGAAATAGCCTTTGATCAAATAGCGCAATCCTTCCAATACATAATTGCCGCCAATACGTTCCGGAAAAATGGAAAAGTGTTCGGTAAAACCTTCAATTTGGGCTTTGTTTAATAGTTTGCCGACTTCACTCGTGGGCGAACTTTGCAAGCCGTAAAAATGGTCTTGGTTATCGGGTAAAATATCAAAATTGACTTTTACTGCCGGAATGGCTTCAATGATTTCCGGAGGTGTATTTACAATTTTATACAAAGCGATGTCATCTCCGTAAAAAGCTTCTACCAAAGCCACTTCTACCAAAAAAGTATGTCGGTTAATGGCCGGTTCGGCAAAATGTGTGGCCGAGTTGAATTGCGCAGTCCATTCGGGATTTTGATAAAACAACGGCTCTTTGAATTGCACAATCAAATGGGTTTGACAGATTTTCTTCTCTAAAAAAGTCACCCAACGCGTATCGAAATTGATTTGTCGTAAGGTATTTATCATCGCTTCAAAATCATTCGGATTGTTGTTGTTCCAAACGTAACGTTGCTGTTCCGTATTCCAATAATAACAACGTTCGAACAACTGTTTTTGAGGCTCGTTTAGAAAAGGAAGCAGCTCTCGTTCAAAAAGCCCCGAATCAATTGATTTGAAGATTTTGGCTTCGGTTTTCAAATTGTGTGCTACCGTTAAAAAGTAACCTTGTCCGATATGAAAGGCACAAATGTTATTTTCAAAGTGCCGGCGTTGCACATCTTCAATGTTTTGGGTAAACATAATTCGGAACAAAGGCGAAGTTTGTTCGTGCGTCAGTTCGAGTTGTTTGTCGAGTTTGTGTTTTGTCATACCGAAGAAATTTGTCCTGAAAACCAAATATACCAAACAAATCTTCATCACCGATTTTTAGTATGATTTTCTTACCCGAATTTATTTGTTGATGGTTTGTGACACTGAAATAATTAAGGCATCTGTTTTCTTCGTAACTTTAGTATATAAACAGTGTAATTATGATTAGTCTTAAAAGTATCCAAACTGAAGTTGACGTTTGTTACCTCTATAAAATTTTAGCCGAGAATGAAGAAGATCCTAATGTAGCGACTGTTTTTCGTCAGATGAGTGACATAGAGCACAGCCATGCTTTGGCTTTTTTAGCCAAAAACAATTTAGATGAAAGTCATTTGCCTCTACCTTCCGGAAGAGCTAAAACCTTGCGTCTTATTGGCAAATGGTTTGGTTATGACTATATCTTAGGAGTTTTATTGGATACGGAGAAAAGCGTTTCTTCTTCTATTTTGAAGGCTCGAAAGCAAACCCAAACCCAAGAATCCTTATCGGATACGGCTCACGTGGCCATCTTGAAAAATATATTAAGTCATAACTCCAAAGTTTCAGGGGCTAATTTAGCCCGATTTGAAAAGCGCCATCGCTCGGTTGGCGGTAATGCTTTGCGTGCCGCAGTTTTAGGTGGTAACGACGGTTTGGTGTCCAATTTCAGTTTGGTGATGGGAATTGCCGGTGCCACCAGCGGTCAGAGTGAAGTATTACTGGCCGGATTAGCGGGTTTATTAGCGGGCGCTTTATCGATGGCTTTGGGTGAATGGATTTCGGTGAAAAGTTCCCAAGAGTTGTACGAAAACCAAATGCAATTGGAAATGGAAGAATTGGAAACCAATCCCGAAGGCGAACAACAAGAATTGGCGTTGATATACATGGCTAAAGGCATACCCGAAGCACAGGCCAAAACTATGGCGGCCGATTTGATGCAGAACAAAAGCCAAGCACACGATATGTTAATCAAAGAAGAATTAGGTATTAACCCTGAAGATTTAAAAGGATCGGCTATGGAAGCGGCGCTGACATCCTTCTTTTTGTTTGCCATTGGAGCCATTATACCGGTATTTCCGTTTTTCTTTTGGAGCGGGATGCAAGCCGTAATTATTAGTACGGTGTTGAGTGCCGCCGGTTTATTTTTAATCGGAGCAGCCATTACCTTGTTTACCGGAAAAAGTGTTTGGTATTCGGGTATGCGTCAGGTGATTTTCGGATTAGCAGCAGCGGCCATCACTTTCGGTATCGGAAAACTGATTGGCGTTTCGGTAGCAGGATAAAAAAGGAGGTTTTTAGCCTCCTTTCTTTTTTTAGTTTAGGGTATAAGTCACGCTTATTTTTGTATTCAATAACTTCGAAATCGGACAATTCGCTTCGGCATCTTTAACCAATTCGTCAAATTTCGCCGTGTCAATGCCGTCCACTTTGGCAGTTAATGTTAAGTTGGAAGCGACGATAGTACCATCTTCAAATACAATCTCCGCATCCGTTTTAAGTTCGGTTGCCGTAAACCCTGCAGCTTGCAAATTGAAAGCCAATTTCATTGAGAAACAGCCGGCATGTGCTGCGCCAACTAATTCTTCCGGATTGGTTCCAATCCCATCTTCAAAACGAGAACTAAAGGAATATTGTGTCTGATTTAAAACGGTGCTTTGGGTGGTCAAATGGCCTTTACCGTCTTTACCTGAGCCGTTCCAAACGGCAGTTGCTCTTCTTTTCATAACTGTGATTTTTGGTGTTAATTTAGATAGCTTTAATTTAGTAAAAGACAAAGGTTTAATTATTAACTTTAAGTTAATTAAAAATACACCTTAATACTTCCCGCTTAGCAATTCGCCTCCAATAGTAGATTTAGCGTCAATACCTAATTTTTTCATCATTTCATAGGTCGTACACACAGCCGCCGAGGTCACCGGAATCCCGCATTCCAACTGTATCAAATCGATAGCCTCCAGCGATGGCATTTGCACACAAGCTGAAGCGACTAAAACATCAACATCCGTCAAATCCAACTGTTTGTAAATCTGCAGCAAATTCATCGGGTTTTGCGCGGCCACTTCCAAGTTATCGGGAATTTCGAGGGCAATACTTTCTTTTACCTTGATACCTTGGTGCTCAATATAATCGACCACTTTGTCGGTGAGCGGACGCATGTAAGGTGTAATGATTGAAATTTGTTTGGCGCCCAATACTTTCAAGCCATTGATCAAAGCACCGGCCGAAGTCACTATAGGCGTAGGGAAGTCGTTCGCCACTGTTTCCTGATGCAAGTTCACTTCGGAAACGCAGTGATAGCCGCGCCCCATGCTCATAATGGCTACCAAACAAGCATAACCCATCACGTCGACGTGGGCGTCCGACAATTCTTGAGCGCATTTCAAACTCATCGCATCCATAGCTTCCAATTCTTCTTTGGTCACTTTTTTCATGCGCATGCGACTGCTGTGAAACGTAAAACGCTCGGGTAATATGGTTTCTCTGGCTCTGAAAACAGCCGGTATTTCGGTTTCCATCGTCACGTTCGACGAGGGCACTATTTGTCCAATTCTATATTTTTTCATAATCAAAGTTACTGAGTAGCTGAGTGGCTTTGTGCCTGAGCTTTTAATTGTTTGTTTTTGGGCGTGTCCCTAGCGGGTCGGGCTTTCCGTTCCAATATTTTTAAAATTCCACGGGTTAAAACCCATGGCAATTTAAAAAGGATTTCCACTGCACACGAGCGAAGCGACTGCCGAAGGAATCCCTAACGCGAAATCTCCTTCACTGTATTCACTATCGTGCCAATACCTTCCACAGTGGCTTCCACCACATCACCATCGTGCAACCACTCTTGAGGATCGCGTCCGGCACCAACACCGGCAGGCGTTCCGGTAGCGATAATATCTCCCGGTTCTAAAGTAAATACCACACTCAAATCTTCTATCAAATCGTTAATGTTGAATAGTAAAAATTTAGTGTTTGAGTTTTGCTTTTCTATACCGTTCACTTTTAGTGATAAGTTTAAATTATGTGGATTTTCGATTTCGTCTTTGGTGACTAGTATAGGACCCATAGGCGCAAAAGTATCTTGTCCTTTGGAAACTATCCATTGGCCTTCTCTGCGGCAATCACGCGC
>JBEBBH010000049.1:0-4941 GCA_041158485.1 Bacteroidota bacterium
ACAAAACAACAACAAGTTGAACAAGAACAAAAACGGGAAAAAGAACTTTCAAAAGAATACTAATCAGAAATAAAGGTGCTAAGGCGCTAAGGTTCTAAGGTACTAAGGCCTCAGAACCTCAGAACCTCAGAACCTCAGAACCTAAACTATATGGGAACATTCAAAATAGAAGGCGGTATCCAATTAAAAGGGGAAGTACAACCGCAAGGCGCGAAGAACGAAGCGTTACAAGTGTTGTGTCCGGCTTTATTAACCTCGGAAAAAGTTAGAGTAACCAATATTCCGGATATTATCGACGTGAACAAGTTGATAGTATTGTTAGGAAACTTGGGCGTTAAAATTCAGAAAAACGGTCCGGGCGATTATACTTTTCAAGCCGATGAAGTGAATATCGATTATTTAAAAACAGAAGCGTTCAAAAAAGAAGGCGGTAGTTTGAGAGGTTCGATTATGATAGTTGGTCCGCTTTTAGCGCGTTTTGGTTGCGGGTATATCCCGAAACCGGGCGGTGACAAAATCGGAAGAAGACGTTTGGATACGCACTTTGAAGGGTTTATCAATTTGGGGGCTAAATTCCGCTATGAAAGAGAAGATCACTTTTATGGCGTAGAAACCAAAACCCGTTTGAAAGGCGCCTATATGTTGTTGGATGAAGCTTCAGTAACCGGAACAGCTAACATTGTTATGGCAGCGGTTTTGGCTGAAGGAACAACAACTATTTACAATGCCGCTTGCGAACCGTATTTGCAACAATTGTGTAAAATGTTGAACTCGATGGGTGCCAAAATCACCGGAGTTGGTTCTAACTTGCTCACCATTGAAGGCGTTGAAAAATTAGGTGGATGCGAACACAGAATCCTACCGGATATGATTGAAATTGGTTCTTGGATTGGTTTGGCCGCGATGACACGCAGTGAGATTACTATAAAAAATGTAAGCTGGGAGAATTTAGGTGTGATTCTGAATGTATTCCGAAAATTGGGAATTACCTTGGAGCAAAAAGGCGATGATATTTACATTCCTGCTCACACTAAGGGTTACACTGTGAAAACCGATATTGACGGTTCGATTTTAACGATAGCTGATGCGCCTTGGCCCGGCTTTACACCGGATTTGTTGAGTATCGTTTTGGTCGTAGCTACGCAAGCCAACGGTGACGTGTTGATTCACCAAAAAATGTTTGAAAGCCGCTTGTTCTTTGTGGACAAATTGATTGACATGGGTGCGAAAATCATGTTGTGTGATCCGCACAGAGCTGTAGTTATGGGACACAATTTCCAATCGCAATTAAAGGCAACAGTAATGTCTTCCCCTGATATCCGCGCGGGAATTTCGTTGTTGATTGCAGCGCTTTCTGCGAAAGGTACATCAACCATTCAAAATATTGAACAAATTGACCGAGGTTATGAAAGAATCGATGAGAGACTTCGAGCTTTAGGAGCTAACATTGTTAGAGTTTAAGTAATATTAGATTTTAGATATTAAATATTAAATGTGAAGTCCCAAAACTTATTAAGATTTGGGATTTTGTTTTTTTAGTCAGATGGAAACATACATCATCGTTTTACTTTGTATTGCCTCTTTTTTTGCCGGATTTGTCGATGCTATAGTAGGCGGCGGCGGTTTGATACAAACTCCGGTAGCTATGATTTTGATGCCGAATTTGTCGGTGGCGAGTATCATCGGCTCGCTTAAAATTCCGGCTTTCAGCGGAACGAGTTTTGCCGCTTTTCAGTATTTAAAGCAAGTAGTTTTGAATTGGAGATTGCTGATAATAATGTCTGTTCTGGCTTTTGGCGCTGCTTTTGGCGGTTCAGCTTTGCTTACGTTAGTGAGCAACGATTTCATGAAGCCGCTATTGTTTTTCATACTTATAGGTTTAGCAATTTATACGTTTAAAAAGAAAAACTTCGGACAACAACAGGAAAAATCACATTCGGTACAACGACAAATGGTGTACGCTGTTATCATCAGTTTGCTGGTGGGTTTTTACGACGGTTTTATTGGTCCGGGCACCGGCAGCTTTTTGGTGTTGGGTTTTGTATCTGTTTTGGGATTCGATTTTCTACACGCTTCCGCCAATGCCAAAATGGTGAATTTGGCGACCAATTTCGGTTCGATTTGTTTGTTTGTGATGAAAGGCAAAATTATCTGGACTTTTGCGATTCCTATGGCGTTTTGTAATGCTTTTGGCGGTTGGTTGGGCGCCAAATTGGCCATAAAAAAAGGAAATACTTTCATTAGAAAGTTTTTCCTTTTTGTAGTAATCCTTACGCTGTTGCGTTTTGGATATGATGTTTTTCTGAAATAAGCGTAATGATTTTAATAATTCATTTTGCCACATACCTGTCTGCCGACAGGCAGGTTAAAAGGATTTTTTAGAGATTAAAATCTGTGTTAATCAGTGTAATTCGTGGCATAAAAACCAGTGAGTTGTTTTGGTTAAGCTCACAAATTAAAGAACCACATAGCAACATAGGGCAATTAAATTTCAGAATTTTAAAAGCTATATTGCTATGTGGTTAAATAATCAATCATTTTTATTAAAAACGATAGGTTCGTGCTTAGAAATTCAAGCCAAACATAATCCCGTCGCCTTGGTAACCGTTTTGGTAAGAGCGTACGTAATCGATGCGTAAAATTCGGTATTTGCCAAAGCCTAAGTTGCTCAAACCGGCAGAAAATTCCTGGTACGGATTGCGGTTAGGGATGGAAAGGTTTTTAAAGCCCAATACTAATTTGGATTGCAATTTATTCAATAACGGAATTTTATTCATAATAAATCCTTTGTCGTTGTATTCCATATGCGTTTCCCAATAGCTGTCGTTGGTACTTCCTGAATAATAAGGTAACAAGTTGAACTGATTGGTGTACGAAGTGCCGAAAACCACATGCGTTTGGTTGCCGTTAAAGTGTTGGAAATCTACAAACGAAATCCCGTCGGCATTGAAAAATTTCCCGGCTTTAGTATTGATGTCGATTTCGCCTTTGTTTTTTAAGGTCAGCGAATATTGCAGGCGAGCCGAAAGCTTGTCGTAGTTGTAATTGTCTTCATTGCCGGCCATGCCTTTTTCGTAATTGATGGAAATCGACGGGTATTTGTCGTTGCCCAAATTGTATTTGCCGTCCGGTCGCGTAATGTATTCTTGTCCGAATTTGATTCGGGCACCGATGTTCATCTTTACCAAATTATGACGATCGATAATGGCGGCAGTTTCATCCAACGGTAACAACGGATGGTTTGAACTGTATTGGTCTTCCGATTTGATAACCGCATAATCCGTAGTGTTGAATAGCGGTTTTCTTTCGGAATACTCCAATCCTAAACTCATGTCTAAACCATTGAACATTTCTCGGGAAAAGTTACTCGCGATATAGTTCTTCTCGTATAATTTCATGAAATTGTTTTTAAAGAACAAGCTGCTTACCGAGTTGATTAATTTGGAAATAGGTTCTTCTCGGTTGAATTGGTTTACCGAATTTCCGCCGAAAAAGGATAAGTAAGTTTTGCTTTTATTGCTGAGTTTAGAGGAGAAAAAAGCCGTTGGTCGGAAACGCTCGTCCGAGAAACCGTAGGCTAGGGAAGAGCCAAACTGGTAGTAGGTGTTTTTCTCTTCGTTTCTTTTAAAATATGATAAGCCAATATTGGTATTCCAACCCTGAACCGTGTTAAACGAAGTATTTAATAAAGGTCCGTTGTAATTGATCGACCATTTTTTAAACGAATTCGAATAGCTGTAACCGTTCAAAATATCGGCCAAACCGAATTTGTTTCTTTTGGCATCTATCGAGTCCAAGTAGGTTTTCGACTTTTTCCTTTCTTGCAAAGCGTCTTTTTTGACATAATCGGTGGTTTCTTCGCCGGTTAGCGGCACCGGACGAATGGTGTTCCAAAAACTATCGTCTTTTTTGTTGGCGTTTTCTTCGAATTTGATGACTTCGGCATTGAAGGTTTTCTTTTCAAATTTTTCAGGAAACGTAAAATTGGTGTATACATAAGTAAATCGCCCCGACATATTGATGCCAAACATGCCGGCATCGAAATCGAGAGTTTGCGTGTTTTTGGCCCAAACTTTAGTGGCGCTATTGTAACTGAAGTTTTGTTTTAAGGCCAAAGTGTTAAGCGCCGGATTCTGAATTTGGGTTCCGGTAAAATTCACATCCACCGCATAAATCGCATAGGTGTCGTCTACTATATAGATGTAACCTGACATCACCGGTTCGGTTTCGCGGCGCGGGATGATTTTGATTTTGTTGATTTGTTGGCGATTCTCTGTAAAGAATGAACCTTCAAACTGATAGCGGTAATAGTTAAACGCATTGTCGGCTATAGGAGAAACGACATTGGCGTCAAACTCCAAATAGTTGTCGTAGAAATCGAAGTTAGCCGAAGACGCATTGTTAAAACTAAAGCCGTTGTCGCGGCCGCTGACTTTAGATGCAATGATTTCTTCCTTCATTTTGTCCGGTTTTTGGAACGTAATTCTGGAAACCGTTTCGGATAAGTAAAGTATACCGCTACGGGTGGAATCGATGATTTCGTCAAAAAAGTCTAACTTTTGGCCTAGTATGGTTTTGGGTAAATTTTTAACTCTGAAAATCCCGCGAGAATAAAAATCGGCTGTGTAACGCGCGGTTTTGGCCGAGTTGTCTTTTTTGTTTTTAATGGCGTTTCGGATGATTTCGTTGGCCGGATTGTCTTTAGGGTTGATGACGACTTCATTCAAGATGATGTTTTCTTCTACCAAAACCACTTCTATTTCTACGGGCGTTTTGTCGAGGGTAACGACTTGCTTGGCGGTTTTGTATCCTAAATACTGAAACAATAAGGTATGATTGCCGGGTGTTTTAATGTTGATTTCAAATCGACCTTGCTCGTTGGTCGTAGTGCCGTTATAGGTGTTTTCTTCAAAGATGTTCACAAAAGGAAGTGGATTTCCT
>JBEBBH010000050.1:0-4325 GCA_041158485.1 Bacteroidota bacterium
TTGCTCAATTCTCTGTAACGCCTTCAACAGGATTGTCAATCAATACTACAACCGGAGTTATTAACTTGGCAGCTTCAACGGCAGGTACTTACCAAATTGTTGTTAATGTAACTGCAGATGCAGCAACTTGTAGAGTTCCGGCAACATCAGCAGCGTTTACATTAGAAATCAAGCCAGTGATTACACCGGTAGTTTCTTTCAGTTACAACTCGCCGGTATGTGCTTCTGATTCGGTTAATTTACAATCTCCAATTTTAGGAGCAGGATTTACCTTGGGAGGGGTTTTCTCTTCATCCACAGGATTATCTCTAAATGCTAGCACCGGGGTTGTTACCGTAGATGCAAGTACTCCAAGTACTTCAGCTTACACAGTTTCTTATCATATTGATGCTAATGCTTCAACTTGTCAGTTAGTAGGGGACAGCCAAGCTACCATTACAATTATTCCGGAGGTTGCGATTGAAGTAACCGGAGGATGTGAAGGAGTGAGCTATGTGTTGACTGCAACTCCTGTTGACGGGTCATTTAACCCGCAAACAGTTACTTACTCTTGGCAGAATAGCTTAGGTATTGAAGTTGGAACTACACAAAGTATTACCGTAACGGAATTAGATACTTACACAGTTATTGTTAATGATAACGGATGTAATAGTGAGTCTGCTGCATTCCCGGTTGATGCCATAACTTGTGTTGTCCAAAAAGGTATTTCTGTTAATAATGATGGTTTAAATGATACTTTCGACTTGAGAGGTTTCAATGTTAAAAAGTTAACTATCTTCAACAGAAACGGAATGAAAGTATACAGTCGTGCTAATTATACTAATCAATGGGGAGGACAATCTGATAATGGTGACGATCTTCCTGATGGTACATATTACTTTGTTATTGACAGAGATAATGCAGAGACCAAAACAGGTTGGATTTACATTAACAGAGCACAATAGGACATTATAAATTGGCACACAAAATAAAACAAAACAAAATGAAGAAAATATATTTCATTGCACTACTAGCTTTTGGTTTAACAGAGTTAAACGCACAGCAAGATCCTCATTACACTCAGTACATGTACAACATGAGTGTAATGAATCCGGCCTACGCCGGTTCGAAAGAAGCTGTTTCGGGCGGTGTTCTCTATCGCAAACAATGGGTTGAGATAGAAGATGCTCCAACCACCGGAACCTTCTTTATCCACAGTCCTGTTGGAAGAAACGTTGGTTTAGGACTTTCTGTTATTTCAGATAAAATCGGACCAGTTGAAGAAAATAACTTTTATGCGGACTTCTCCTATACATTAAATTTAGGAGGAGAACACCGCTTGGCTTTTGGATTAAAAGCCGGGTTCACCATGCATAAAATCGACTTCAATACTATTTATCCAACCTTGCCGGATTTAGGAGATGATGTGTTCGGTTCAGGTAATCCTAACGAGACTTTCTTGAACATCGGTTCCGGATTGTTCTATTACACTGATAAATACTATGTGGCTTTCTCTGTGCCCAACATGCTTAAGTCGAAATATTTAGATTTTGACGGAAGAGAATACGGAACAGAAGAACTTCATTATTTCTTAACAGGAGGTTACGTATTTGATATCAATCCGAATTTAAAATTCAAGCCTTTTGCTATGATTAAATCATCGCTTAATGCTCCTACCTCAGTAGATTTATCAACCAATTTTTTACTTTATGATAAGTTAGAATTAGGTGCAACTTACAGATTGGAAGACTCTTTCGGAGCTATGGTCAATTTTGCAGTTACACCGTCATTGAGAATCGGATATGCTTACGACCACATTGTTTCCGACTTAAATGTGGTAACTCCGGCATCTCACGAGGTGATGTTGTTATTTGATTTGAATTTCCCGAAAAAAGTATCACGTTCACCAAGATATTTCTAACCTATAAAGAATCTTAAAAATGAAAAATCTATATATAACCTTAAGTTTTGTGGCCCTAAGTTTTTCTCTTTCGGCTCAAAATAAAGATACCAAAGCCGCTGATAAGTTATTTGCCAGATTCGAGTATGTGGATGCTGTCAAAGCCTATCAGAAATTGGTAGAAAATGGTAAAGGAGATGCTTATGTTTATAAGCAATTAGCCGATGCCAACTACAATATGTTCAATTCAACAGAAGCCGTAAAATGGTATGCCAAAGCCACTGAAAGTGATCAGGATGCTGAAACCTACTATCGTTATGCTCAAATGTTGAAAGCCAACGGCAAATACGAAGAAGCCAACAAGCAAATGCAAAAATTTGCTGCCGCTGCTCCAAGTGATAACCGCGCTAAAGCATTCAAAGAAAATCCAAACTACATCCCGAGATTATTGGATAAAACCAAATTGTACAACGTTAATGCTTCTGATATCAGTAGCGATAAATCGGACTTTGCAGCCGTTTTATACGATAACAGTTTGTACTTTGCCAGTGCCCGTAACGGTGCTCGTAAAAATTATGGTTGGACAGATGAGCCTTTCTTAGACATTTACAAAGCGGATTACAATGCCGACGGTACGATTACTAATGCGGCAACGGTAACCGAATTGAATTCTAAATGGCACGACGGTCCTATCACTATCAGCACTGATGGTAATACGGCTTACTTTGCCAGCGAGAGTTTCAAAGAAAAAGAATTCGAAAAAGACAAAAAGAATAATGCCCGATTCAGTCAGGTTTATTTGTTCAAAGCTACTAAAACCGGTAGCACTTGGGGAGATATCACCGAGTTGCCTTTTAACGACAAAACGTTCTCTAACAGTAACCCAAGTCTAAGCCGTGATGGTAAAACCTTATACTTCTCTTCTAACAGACCGGGAAGTATTGGTGGTGTTGACATTTGGAAAGTAGCTATCAATGAAGATGGTACTTACGGAGAACCTCAAAACTTAGGAAATAAAGTGAATACCGAAGGCAACGAAAGTTTTCCTTTTATTGCCGATGACAACAAAACGTTATACTTCGCTTCAAGCGGAAAACAAGGTTTTGGTGGTTTAGATGTATATCAAATCGACTTGTCTAACGGTTCAGAAGCGGTTAACTTAGGAAAACCGGTAAATACTGAAAAAGACGATTTTGCTTTTACTTTCAATGAGTCTAAGAAAGTTGGTTTCTTGTCTTCTAACAGAGGCGGAAACGATGATATTTTCGCAGTAAACCCAATTTGTGGTGTTGATGTTATGATTGTAGTTACCGACGCTAAAACAGGCGCTATTTTAGCCAATGCCAGCGTTTCTATTTTAGACGACAAGAAAAACGTAATTGCTACTGAAATGTCTAACGACAAAGGCGAAGTTAAATACCGTGTAGAGTGTGATCGTCCTTATGTAGTTCAAGCTTCTAAAGACGGTTACGAAGGCAATTCATTTGCCGTTACTTCCAGCAAAGGCCCAACAGCCAAAGTGGATGCTGCGTTACAACCTATCGACGTAATTGTGACCGAAACGGAAATCATCTTAAAACCTATTTATTTTGAATACGACAAGAGCAACATCACTCAAGAAGGTGCTTTTGAGTTAGACAAATTAGTTCAGGTGATGAAAAACAACGACAAAATGGTCATCTTAGCGAAGTCGCATACTGATAACAGAGGTACCGACAAATACAACTTAAGATTGTCCGACAGAAGAGCCAAAGCGACGGCACAGTACATTATCTCTAAAGGCATCGATGCTAGCCGTATTTCTGCTAAAGGAATGGGTGAGTTAGAGCCTAAAGTAGATTGTGGTGCAGATTGTACCGAAGAACAACACGCTCAAAACAGACGTTCAGAATTCTTGATTGTAAAGTAATTCTAAATCATACCTAACAAAAAAGCCCAAGCTGTTTAGTTTGGGCTTTTTTTATGATTTTTCCATATTTTTTTTGAAAGAAAATACCAACATTATTTTTTGTTTACTATCTTTGAGTCAATGGGTTATTATTTTTAAAAATGAAAAGCACACGGGATAGATTTATTGGGATTGCATTACTGTCCACTTTTTTTTGCTTCAGCCAAAGCTGGCAATGGGGCAAGCGCGGTGGTGGTAATGGCGTCAATGGATTTGATTACCAAGAAGAGGTGCGTGCTATTGAAACTGACTCGCAAGGGAATGTTTATATTTTTGCAAATATAGCGCCCGGCGGTATAGATATAGATGGCAATACCAAAGCAGGCTATGGTTCTGACGACTGTGTATTGGCTAGTTTTGCTTGTGACGGCAGTTACCGTTGGAGCACTATTATTGGTGGTGTTGGTGAGGACTTTATTCAGAACATGCAGGTTGATTCCAACGGGGATGTTTATGTGATAGGGAAAACTACTTACGGTAGTCAATTTCAGGAACTTT
>JBEBBH010000051.1:0-10000 GCA_041158485.1 Bacteroidota bacterium
TTTATTTATTTAATAGTTCTACTTCAAAAATCAGATTGGCATTAGGTGGTACAACGTTTCCGGCGCCTTGTTCTCCGTAACCTAAATTACTCGGAATGAAAAATACCGCTTTTTCGCCGAATTTTAATTTGTTTACACCTTCTACAAATCCCGGAATGAGTTTGTTAGAGCCCATTTGGTAGGGCAAACTCGAGTAGCCGTTTTGCATGGCTCTTTGCTCATCAAACATACCAAATTGTTTGGCTATTTCCGGATCGCTGGTGTCAAAAAGTGTACCGTCTTCTAAAAATCCGGAATAATTCATGTTAATCATTGCGCCGTCTTTGGGTTTGTTGCCGCTTGTGGCTTTTAATATTTTAAACTTGAATCCACTGCTTGTTTTCGTGGCGCTTTCTTTCAATTGGTTGAAATACATGGCCTTTTGCTCTTTTACGGCTTTGTACTTTTGGTCGTAAATGCGTTTGTTTTCCGCATCAATTAAGGCTTGTTTTTTTTGATTTTCTACTTCTTTTTTGAAGTAATCGTTAAATACCTTCACGCCATCAAACTTCTTTACGTCTTCACCTTTTCTGATGATGGTTATACTGTTCATCATGTCACCTTGAACAATGGCATCAACTACGTCTTGGCCTTCCACAACCTGACCAAAAACCGAATGCTTGCCGTCCAACCAAGGGGTTTCCACATGTGTGATGAAAAACTGACTGCTATTGGTATTCGGACCCGAATTGGCCATCGACAATACGCCAGATTTGTCGTGTTTTAAATCGGTGAACTCATCTTTACATTTATAACCCGCATCTCCCGAACCTGTTCCGAAAGGGTCACCGGTTTGTATCATAAAGTTGGAAATAACACGGTGAAACAATAAGCCGTCAAAGAAAGGTTTGCCTTTTAAATCGGGTGTTACAAAATTGTTTTTGCCTTCTGCCAGTGTCACGAAGTTGGCCACTGTAATCGGCGCTTTTTTATAGTTGAGTTCAGCTATTATAATTCCTTTTGAAGTTTCAATTTCGGCGTAAAGTCCGTCTTTTAAGTCTTTGTGCTCGTCTTTACATGAAGTAAAAGCGATGGAAATGAGCGTTAATAATAAAAGTTTTTTGATCATGGGTGCGATTAATTTTCTGTTTTCAATTTGGTTTCAGGCTTAAAATCGTGCAAAGTTACCGTGCAAATTAATGGTTGGTTGGAGCCAATACGTTTGTTATCACCATGATAGCCGAAGGCCATATGCGATGGGAATAAGAAAGATACTTTTTCATTTTTACGCATTAGTTTGATGCCGTCACGCAAGCCCATCATGATGTTTTGTTTGTCAACGATGTAGGTTTGCGGTCTGAGTTCCACTTCTGAGTAGACTACGTTCCCGTCGAAATCTTTGATTTCATAATCAAAAGAAGCGACGTCTCCTTTTTTAGGGCGAAGGGTGTCTTTTTCATTGCGGACTTCGTAATGATACCAATAGCCTTTTTTGGAAGCAATGTATTTGATTTGAGGATTGCTTTTGATGATAGAATCGATTTGGGCTTCTTCACCGGCCACCAATTTTTTATTGCGTTCAACCGACTCTTTCATGAAAGTCCCCGAAGAACGAGAAACCGGCATGCGCGCTTGTTGTTGTTTGCAACTGATAAAACTCACTAAAACAAGCAATAAGGCAGTTATTTTTGAGGCGTTTTTCATAGCTTAAATAGTTATTTTCGAAATTAATTGTTCAAATTTTTTCACCGTTTCGGCTAAGCTCTCATACGATTTTCCGCCGGCTGCGTTAATATGTCCGCCACCGTTAAAATGGTCGCGCGCAAACTGATTGACATCAAAATTACCCTGAGAACGGAACGAAATTTTGATGATGTTTTCGTCTCGGTGTTCTATAAAAATAGCGGTAAAATGAATGCCTTTGATAGTTAATCCGTAATTAACAATACCTTCAGTATCACCTTTTTCATAGTGGAATTCATCAAGTTCTTTTTGCGAAAGTGTGATATACGAGGTTTTGTATTCCGGGTATATTTTCATGTTTTGCAAAGCGCGGCCCAATAACTGTAAACGATTATACGAATTGTTATCGAACAACAAATTGTGAATTTCACTGTTGTTGATGCCTAAATCAATTAGTTCTGCTACTATGCGATGGGTATTGCCTGTGGTAGAAGGAAATCGAAATGAACCTGAATCGGTGATGATTCCGGTGTAAATACAGGTTGCAATTGTAATATCGATTAATTCTTTTTGACCCAAAAAGCTGATAAAATTATACACCATTTCACAAGTCGAACCAAAAGCGGTATTCGAGTAAGTGTATTGGGCATAAGTATCCGGCTTTTGGTGGTGGTCTATCATAACCATTGGAGCGTTAACTTTATTCAGTACGTGTTCCATTTCACCGGTTCGGTGTAAGGCATTAAAATCTAATGTAAAAACCAACTCGGCTTCTTGTATGATTTGTGCACAATTGGCTTTGTCATTTTCATATATTTTCACTTTTTCTGAACTCGGTAACCAAGCCAAGAAATTCGGAAAGTCATTTGGCGCAATTACCGTAGGTTGGTGGTTGAGCTTCAATAAGAAATGATACAAGGCCAGGGTAGAGCCCATAGCGTCACCATCCGGACTTCGGTGTGGAATAATAGCAATTTTTTTAGGGGTAGCCAATAATTCTTGAATGGCCGAAATGTCTTCTTTTTTCATAGAGGGCGAAGTTACATTTTTTTCAGGAAACGGCGTTTATTTGGTTACAAAAAGTCCGAGCCAAATGGCAAAAAGTCCGACTAAAATGCTCAAGCCGATATAGCCGAAAGCCAGCAAAGAATTTTGATTTTGGAACAGATTGTAATTTTCCAATCCAAAGGTGGAAAAAGTAGTATAGCCACCGCAAAATCCGGTGATCAGAAACCATTTCAAGTTGCTGTCAGCTAGCTGGTTTTTGGCTAAAATCCCCATAAACAATCCAATCAAAAAACAACCGACAATATTGGCTAAGAAGGTCGCTAACGGAAAATGATTGGCCCAAAATTTCGATACCAACACGGTAGTCAAAAATCGAAACACACTTCCGATAGCACCACCTAAAGCTATGTATAAAATGGTCTTAAGCATTTAGCGTTTGTAGTTGTTGCTGTTGAAATTGGATTTTGGTTTAGGTAAACTCGCTTCTTCGGTTTTACTCGAAGGTGCAATGAGTTGGTTTAATTGTTTGATCTCAGCATCGGTTAATTCACGGTAACGACCCACATGAACATCAAGTGAAATATTGATGATTCGAATTCTTTTCAAAGCGGTAACTTCATAGCCTAAGTATTCGCACATGCGACGAATTTGGCGATTCAAGCCTTGGGTTAAGATAATTTTGAAAACGTATTTGCTGATTTGCTCTACTTTACATTTTCGGGTGACGGTATCTAAAATCGGAACACCGTTGCTCATGCGTTCTATGAAACGGTCAGTAATCGGTCGATTCACCGTAACGATGTATTCTTTTTCGTGGTTGTTACGGGCGCGGAGAATTTTGTTTACAATATCGCCGTCATCGGTCATAAAAATCAATCCTTCACTGGCTTTATCTAATCGGCCGATAGGGAAAATTCGCTTCGGATAATTGATGTAATCTACAATGTTATCACGTACTTTTCTATTCGTAGTACACTCAATACCTACCGGTTTGTTGAAAGCCAAGTACACCGGTTTTTCGGTTTTCTCTAGAATGAGTTTGCCGTCCACTCGAATTTCATCATCCGCCGAAACTTTAGTACCCATTTCCGGAACTTTTCCGTTGATGGTAATTCGGCCTTGCTCCAATAATTTATCGGCTTCGCGACGCGAACAATAGCCACTTTCGGACAGGAATTTATTGATGCGGGTTTGCTGGGTTTCCATAGCGCAAATATAACACAATTTGCCAATACTGTTTCTTGATAAGTTCGTTGATAAATTGGTTTCAAAAAACCGAAAAAGGGTTGTTAAGTTTTAAGTTTTTCCTAATTTTACCGACATGAATATACAAGGCAAACTAATCATTATTGGCGGTGCGGTTGACAAAGGTAGTTTTACAGAAACCGATTTGGACAAAAGTGCTTCACAGAATTTGAATTTCTTTGAAGAAGGAATTTTAAAGCGTATCATTAAAGAGTCTAAAAATAAAGAACAATCCCGAATTGAAGTCATAACCACGGCTTCCAAAATTCCCCGAGAAATTGGTCCGGAATACGTGAAAGCGTTTAATTATTTAGGTGCTCACAATGTAGATGTGTTGCATATTGAAAGAAGAGAACAAGCCTCGGAACCTGAAGTTTTAGACCGATTGAAAGCTGCCGATGTAGTGATGTTTACCGGTGGTGATCAGTTGCGATTGACTTCAATTTTGGGTGGAACTCCTTTTGATGATTTGTTGATTAGTAAATACCGAAACGAAGATTTTGTATACGCCGGAACTTCAGCCGGTGCAGCAGCCGCTTCGAATAATATGATTTACCAAGGCAGCAGTCATGAAGCTTTGCTGAAAGGTGAAGTTAAAATTACTTCCGGTTTAGGGTTGATTGACGATGTGGTGATTGACACCCATTTTGTACAAAGAGGGCGAATTGGTCGTTTGTTTCAAGCTGTTGTTGGCAATCCTAAAGTACTGGGGATTGGTTTAGGAGAAGACACGGGTTTGTTGATTACCAATGGTCGTCAGATGGAAGCTTTGGGTTCCGGTTTGGTGATTTTAGTTGACGGCCGCGAAATCAAAGACACCAATTTAACACAGGTAGAGCTCGGTCAACCTATCTCTATCAATCATTTGGTGACTCACGTGATGAGTAAAAATGATACCTTCGATTTGGATACTTTTAAAATGACGATTAAATCTTCACAATACGTTTAAATTTTAAATATCAAATTTTAGGTATTAAATATGAATTGAAACTCAAGCATATTTGATATCTAATATCTAATATCTCAAAATGAAAATAATCATCCACGGCGGATTTTTCTCTGAATCTTCTACCAATCTCGAAACCAAAGTTGCCAAACAACAAGCTTTATTGCGCATTGTTAAAGAGGCCTATGCTTATTTGCAAAACCATTCGGCCTTGGAAACGGTAGTCTATGCGGTTTCGCAGTTGGAAGACGATGCTTTGTTTAATGCCGGTATCGGTTCTCAAATTCAAAGTGACGGTATAATCCGAATGAGTGCGTCTTTGATGGATGGTGCTACTCAAAAAATGAGCGGTGTGATTAATATTGAGGAAGTCAAAAATCCGGTACAAGTTGCCCAAGTGTTATTGGATTATGATGATAAAGTATTAGGCGGAAGCGGTGCTACAAATTTCGCGCGCCAACACGGTTTTGAAAAATTTTCTACTGAAATTCCGCAACGCCGCGCCGAGTATGAAGCTAAAGTGGCTTCAAAAGGATTGGGAACGGTAGGTTGTGTTGCTTTAGATGCCAACGGAAAAATTGCCGTGGCTACATCAACCGGCGGAAAGGGTTTTGAAATTCCGGGCAGGATTTCGGATTCGGCTACGGTGGCCGGAAATTACGCCAATGCATACTGTGGCGTTAGTTTAACCGGTGTTGGAGAAGATATAGTTAGCGGTGCTGTTGCGGCTAAAATTGTGACTCGTGTTACAGATGGTTTTACATTAGCGGAAGCTTTTGAAAAAACGTTCAACGAACTCAAACCTTTTGATGGATTTGCCGGTGCAATTGCCATCGACAGTGCGGGCAATATTTTTCATCAGGATTCGTATCCGAGTATGGTGTTTGCCAGTTTTGACGGAGAGAACGAAGAAGTATTTAATTAGATTTTATAGTAACGGCATAAAAAAATCCCAATCTAATCAGATTGGGATTTTTGTTTTAGGCGTGTTACGCTTATTTGATAGCGAGTGCATTTTCAATTAAGAAACTGAGGTAGTTTCTGTGCGCTCTGGTGCTTTCGTCAGCTGAAGTAGCGGTAGCCAACATCAATTTGATTTTCTTCAAGGTTTGACGGGCAGCGGCTCTTGAAATGTCATCGTGACGGTTTCTAGGATCGTTTACATCGGCAATTTCAATTACTTCTTTTACAAAGTAAGTCTGTAAATATTGACGGTGCATGTTTACTTTACCCACCAAATCCGCTTTGAATACACCGTTGGTTAAATCGGTCATCACTTCGGCTACCGAATAAGTATTGCCATACATGCTGGTATTGGAAATTCTTTGTAAAGTAGTCGGATGTAAAATGTGACCTAACGTAGCATCGGTTTGGATAGATTGGTAAATCGCATTCAGTTTAGGATCTTCAGTTCCTGAGAAGAAATTGAATCCGCGTCTTTGCATTTGCAAGTAAGGATACAAGGAAGCATCCGCATCGAAAGCATTTGGCGCCAAAACATATTTGTTCAAAACTTCAATAGCTCTTTTTTGTTGCGCTTTAGAAACCGGGGTAAATGGTTTTACAGTAGTGTTTTGTCCCACAAAACTACGGTCGATAAATACACCACCTATATAACGGCTTACCACGGCAGCCATATTTCTTCTCTGTCCGTTAAGCATATTAAAACGACTTCTCAATTCGGCATAACTCTCGCCGTTTTTACTGTATTTGCCTTTTAATTTCGGCATTATGCTGTTCACAATTTTGAAGCGTTCTTCAGCATTCCCAATAGCATCGCTACTTAAGTCATTTACCATAACTCTAGGGTCGATGGCTTTACCCGGTGCTCTCATGTCATCGGCATCGTTACCAAAGGCTAAGTTAGGATCGGTACTTCGGCTTAAGATTTTTTGTAATTCGGCTTCTTCTGTTTTTTCGTCTAATTCTTTATAACCGAATTCGATAGCCCATAAATCGTATGGCCCCGGTTTGGTAGTGTAGAAGTTCCCTTGTTTGGTTTTATCCATAGCCAAGTTGATGGCAGGGTAATCCATAACTGAACCGATTAAACCGATTTTTTCAGTAATAGCGGTGTTGTGTAAGTCGGCCGGACTTAACATCTGGCTCGATTTCATATTGTGATTTAAGCCTAAAGTATGACCCATTTCGTGCAACACTAAATAGTATAAAAATTCTTTGTGTGCTCTGGAAATGGTTTTTGGATCTTCCGAATTCACTTCGGCAAAAGTGGTTCCCATTAAGAATTGGCTTTTTAGCTCGTTAGCTAAAGTACAAGCAGTTCCGTCATTGTGGAAATGAGTGTTTATGGCTTCGCTTGCGCCTTCATTTTTAAACGAAAATAATTCGTCCATGGTAGGCGTGCTGCTACCTGAATACCATTCGATGGTGATGTCGGAACCTAAGATTTGTCCGGTTCTCGGATTGGCAAAACTTGGTCCGATAGCGCCATAGCTTGGATACGCTGAAGATACCCAACGGATGACATTGTAACGCACATCGCCCGCATCCCAATCGGCATCATCGGGTTGGATTTTCATCACCACGGCATTCTTAAATCCGGCTTTTTCAAAAGCTTCGTTCCATTTGTTTCCGGCTTCCATTACAGTTTGGCGGTATTCCACTGGTGTGGTATTTTCAATCCACCAAACAATAGGTTCAACCGGCTCACTGATGGCGGCATTCGGATCTTTTTTGGTCAAATACCAGCGGTTGATGATGTCTTTGTAAGGCGTAGCTTTTACACTGGTCAAATCGGTTACTGCTTGTCCGAAATATCCAATACGCGGATCGTCTTTTCTTGGTCGGAATTTGTTTTCCGGCATTTCCAAGAAAGTGTGCTGTATGCGAACGCGAACGTAACGTGCATCGGTAATGTCTTCGCCGCCGCCATTAAACGGAGCAGGATTGTCGTAGGCCAAATCTACCGTAACGTCGGTATTGTTTGGATAAGAGCGAATACTATGGTATTTTGATTTGGCGGAATTAAAGTTTCCTAAATTGAAAACGGCTCCCGGTGGCATTCCCGGAGGCATGATAGGTTTAACAGGATCTAGTTTTTCACTGATGAATAAACCGTCGGCTGCAATTAAAAATCCGGTGCTGTCTTTGGCTACAATTTTTTCAGCTAAGAAAATGGCTTCGGCTATATCAGTACCGGCAGTTTTGCTCACTGCATTATTTTTGTTGTAGTAAAAGTTGGTGTTTACCAAGCCGAATTCAATTTTATCGTTGGCTTTTTTGATGTTGAAAACATTGGTAGCACGATGCATACTTTGATTCAAGCCCAAAGTAGTAGGGCCATTCATCGAGTAACTTTGGTAGATGAATTCCTTGTCAAGTTGGTTTTTTTTGATGTAGAGTTGGATGCTTCCGGTTACCGTATCTTGGTAAATGGTAAATAATCCTTCGGTTTTTTTACAACTTTTTACTTTGTCTGCAATAGAAAGTTTAGGTGCTTTTTTCTCTTTAACCGAGTCTGTTTTGGTCGTAGCCAATTCCTTTTTATTTTTCTTGTTTCGATCCGATTTTTCTTGTGCAACGGTTACTCCGGAACACACTAGAAAGGCCATCGAGAAAAATAAGGAGAGTCTGATTTTGCTCATAATTTTTTGGAAATGTATTGATGAATAGATAGTAATAAAACCTTAGCAAATTACTATTAATTTGCAGATTTATAAGAAAGTTAAGATTTTTTTAACTAGCGAAAGTTAAGTTTTGTTTGCATGTCATCTCCTAACCGTTTGACATTTTTTTGACAATGGAGATGAATTTTTCTTTGGCTAAAGGTTTTACAATAAAATCGGTGATGTCACTGTATTCTTTTGACTTCTCGTGATCATAAGTGGAGACGGATGATGTAATGACATACAAGTTGATTTTTTTGCACATTTTTGGTTTTAATCGGATGTATTCATCCAGAAATCCCCAGCCGTCCAGTAAGGGCATGTTTAAATCTAAGAAGATTACTTTCGGTAACAGTGCTTCTTCTTCGGCTGCCTCTGTCAGATAATTTATGGCGTCTCTACCGTTGTTGAAAATCGTGATTTGTTCTGATATTTCAGATTCTTCTATGATTTTTTTGATGATGTAAGTGAAGATTTCATCGTCATCAATCAGCATTATATTACTGGGTGATTTCATATTATTGGTTGATAAGTTCTACGTGAAAAGTACTGCCAATATCGGGTTGACTTTCCACCCAAATTTTGCCACCCATAGCAGTTACTTGTGATTTTGTAATGAAAAGCCCAAAGCCTTTAGCAGCGGGATGATTATGAAAGACCTTTCTAATTTTGAATAGATTTTCACTGTGTTTTTCCAAGTCTAATCCTAAGCCATTATCGGAGATGCTGAGGATGATGCTGTCTTTGTTCGGTTGTGAACTAATATTAATGATTGGCCTTCTTTCCGGTGATGAGTATTTGAGAGAATTGCTGATTAAGTTTTGCAAAATGCTTCTTATATAGTTTACCGGAAAGCACAATTTAGGCGCTTTATTAAAGTCAAGTTCAATAATAGCTTGTGTTTTATTAATTTCTCCTTGCAAACTATCTATAATGCTGTTGGTAAAACTTTCCAATTCAATTTCCTCGTGTGGGATTTCTGTATCTTGGGTGATTTGTATGGATTCGACAAGTTCATTGAAGGTTTCATTGAGGTTTTTGGCAGCTTTGTCTAACTTCTCTAAAAAGATAATGTTTTCTTCATTGGTAGAATTTTCGGCTACCATTTCAACCAGCATAGAAATATTGACCAGCGGAGCTCTTAAATTGTGAGAGATGATATTACAAAAATCTTCCAACTGCTTTTTTTGATGGGTCAGCGTTACAACATTTTTTCCGATAGTTTTGTTGGCTTCTTCCAAATGTAAGGTTCTTTGAGCCACTTTTTCATCGAGTTGTGCGTTAAGTTTTTCCAACTCTTTAGAGCGTTTGATGATTTCAATTTTCATTCGCTCAATCTGACTTTCCAATTGACTTTTTTGTTGGACTGTTTTTTCGGATTCTTCGGCTAATTGGACAAATTCGGTTACTTCTTCCACACGATGAATGATGCATTGTACTTCTCCGTTGTCATCTAAAACAGGCTTGTTAATCGGACTCCAATACCGCTGTTCAAATACACCATCTTGATTTT
>JBEBBH010000052.1:0-6281 GCA_041158485.1 Bacteroidota bacterium
TTTTTTGATGCTAAAGTCGATGAGATTGTATCCATACTTTCCGGCGGACCAAAAGTGCCTACATCGGATGCCATCGATACTTTGAACCGAATTTCACCACTTAATTCAGCCAAATGGGCCACTATTAAGTTGTAACTTTTTGTTGCCATACCTTATCTCATTCCGATATTATGATTACGTCGCTGTCGATTGAAAATTTTGCCTTAATTGAAAAATTGAACATCGATTTTTCCAAAGGTTTTTCGATTATTACAGGTGAAACCGGAGCCGGAAAGTCAATACTTTTGGGCGCTTTGGGTTTGGTTTTAGGAAAAAGAGCTGATTTATCTTCCTTGAAAAATAAAGAGGAAAAATGCATAGTGGAAGCTGTTTTTGAGATCGGTCCTTATGATTTACAATGGTTTTTCGACGAAAATGATTTGGATTATGAGCAGGAAACCATCATCAGACGAGAAATTTTGCCTTCCGGAAAATCCAGAGCATTTGTAAATGACAGTCCGGTTAATTTGCAGCAGTTACAAGACTTGAGTCAGTTTTTAATCGATGTGCATTCACAACACCAAACCTTGGAGTTGGCTGACGAAGCCTATCAGTTTAAGATTATTGATGCTATTGTGGCCAACCAAGAATTTATTACGTCTTATGTTGCTAAACTGAAGCAATATCGCACGGCTAAGTCTGATTTAGAGTCAAAACAATCGGCCTTGTCAACCATCTTAAAAGAGAAAGATTACAATGAATTTCTCTTTAATGAATTACAAGCGGCCAATCTTAAAGCAGGAGAATTAGAAGATTTAGAGAAAAGTCATGCTGCATTAAACAATGTCGAATTGATTAAAGACAACCTTTCCATGTTGTTAACTTTGGCGAATGATGAGCAATTCGGATTATTGAAAAACTTAAAAGAGTTTAAAGCCATACTTCAAAAAAACAGTGGTTTCTCAGCCGAATACCAAGCTTTATCAGACAGAGCCCAATCCGTTGCCATTGAGTTTGATGACATAGTGGCCGAATTGTCAAAAGAGTCCGATTCTGTTTTTAGTGATCCTGAAAAATTAGAACTCATCAACCAAAAGTTACAGCTTATTTATGCCTTGCAAAAGAAGCATCAGGTTATCACGATTGAGGAATTAATCGACATCCAAAACGAATTAGAATCTAAAGTTGTTTCGGTAGTTAATTTAGAAGAAGAAATTATTGTTTTGCAAAAAACTATTGAGAATATCGAAGCGGAGTTGGATGTGATTTCAACCCAAATTTCTTTAAGTAGGAGCGAGGCCATTCCGGGTTTAACCCATCAATTGGTGCAAATTTTAGCCCAATTAGGCATGCCGAATGTTCAATTTAAAATAGAAATCTCCGCATCAGGAGGCTACCGTAATAACGGAAAAGACGATTTATTGTTTTTATTTTCGGCCAACAAAGGTGCCGATTTCGGATTGTTGAAAAAAGTGGCTTCCGGAGGTGAAATGTCCAGAATTATGTTGGCTGTAAAGTCGGTTTTAGCACAATATTCAAAATTACCAACCATTATTTTCGATGAAATTGATACTGGTGTTTCAGGTGAAATTGCTAATAAGATGGGAGAAATTATGCAGCAAATGAGCCGAACCATGCAAGTTTTCGCAATTACCCATTTGCCGCAAATTGCAGCTAAAGGGATTTCCCATTATAAAGTTTATAAAACTGTTACGGGCGAAAGTACGGTTTCAGAGTTGAAACTATTAACCGCCGAAGAAAGAGTATATGAAATAGCAGAAATGCTTTCCGGTAAAGACATCAGTGATTCTGCATTGAATCATGCCAAAGCTTTACTAAACTAACCGTTTAAATTTGTTACTTTTGTACCACTTTTTAATTTAAAACAAGAACTTAATTACTACAGTATATGATTATAGAACCAAGAATGCGCGGCTTTATTTGTTTGACAGCTCATCCCGACGGATGTGCTCAAAGCATTAAAAATCAAATCCAATATGTACAATCTAAAGGAGCCATTGATGGCGCAAAAAAAGTTTTGGTCATTGGAGCTTCAACCGGTTTCGGATTGGCTTCGCGTATCACCAGTGCTTTTGGCTCTGGAGCAGCAACTATCGGAGTATTCTTTGAAAAAGAGCCGACAGAAGGAAAAACAGCAACTCCGGGTTGGTACAACACAGCAGCTTTTGAACAAGAAGCAAATAAGGCCGGACTTTACGCTAAAAGTATCAATGGAGATGCTTTTTCTAATGAAATCAAACAAAAAACAATCGATTTAATTAAAGCCGATTTAGGTCAGGTGGATATGGTGATTTACAGCTTGGCATCACCGGTACGTATGCACCCGGTTACAGGCGTTTTACATCGTTCAGTATTAAAACCGATAGGCGGTACTTTTACCAACAAAACAGTTGATTTTCACACTGGTAATGTAACTCAAGTATCGATTGAGCCTGCTAATCAAGACGACATTGACAACACAGTTGTAGTGATGGGTGGTGAAGATTGGGCAATGTGGATGGAAGCTTTACAAAAAGCAGGAGTGTTAGCCAATGGAGTTACCACTATTGCTTATTCTTACATAGGTCCAGAAGTAACTGAAGCGGTTTACCGAAAAGGGACTATAGGAAGAGCTAAAGATCATTTAGAGGCCTCGGCTTTTGAAATCACCGATAGTTTAAAATCGGTTAACGGTAAAGCTTATGTTTCGGTTAATAAGGCGTTAGTAACCCAAGCCAGTTCAGCTATTCCGGTTATTCCGCTGTACATTTCATTGCTTTACAAAATTATGAAAGCAGAAGGTGTACACGAAGGTTGTATAGAACAGATTCAACGTTTATTTTCGGAAAGATTATACACAGGAGCAGCGGTGCCAACTGATAATCAAGGCAGAATTCGCATTGACGATTGGGAAATGCGTGAAGATATACAAGACAAAGTTAAGGCTTTGTGGGCCACAGCTACTACAGAAAACCTTCCTGAAATTGGGGATTTAGCCGGTTATAAACAAGATTTTTTGAATTTGTTTGGTTTCGGATTTGAAGGGGTTGATTACAACGCAGAAGCCAACGAAATGACAATGATATCAAGTATTGCCAATAATTAAATTTTCAACAAAAATCTTATTTAATTAAACTCACAAAAAAAATTTGTGAGTTTTTTTATTTTAAACTACTTTTATGAGCAATTAACTTTAATCTTTAACAAATGAAAAAAATTACTCTATTGCTGATGTCTTTTATCAGTTTTGCTGCATTTGGGCAATTTCCTGCGCCCTATTGCGGACCGATGACATTCACAAGCAATGTGGAGCCAATTACTTTGGTCAATTTTGCAGGTATTAACAATACCAGTTCTGCAACAGTGGGTCAAAATGACGGCACTACCATTATTGCTCATGAAGATTACACTTCGCTAACCGGTAATGTGTTGGCAGGAAGTACTTATCCAATCACACTTAAAGGAAATACTGATGGTAATTTTACCACCAGATTAAGAGTGTTTGTGGATTGGAATGCTGATAATGATTTTGACGATGCCGGTGAATCATTTGATATTGGAAATATCGTGAACTCAACTGGTGAAGATGCTATTGAATTGGTTGGAAGTATAACTGTGCCGGCTGGTGCTACTGCTGGTTCTAAAAGGATGCGTGTTGTAAAACGTTTCAACGCTTTCGGTACAGCTTGTCAAACAGGTGCTGGTTACGGTCAGGCTGAAGACTACACTTTAGTAGTTGCTTTACCGTCTTGTCCAGTTCCTACTGCCGGTGTAGCAACAGTTACTTCATCAACTACTGCTGATTTGTCATGGACCTCAGGAGGAGCTGCCAATGCAGAAGTGTTAATCCAACCAGCTGGTACAGGTGCTCCTGCAACAGCTAATGATACCGGGGTAAACGTTTCTGGAAATACTTATGCTGCTACTGCTTTGTCTCCAATGACAGCTTATGAATTTTACGTAAGAGATGAATGTTCAGATGGAACTAGCTTTAGTACTTGGGCTGGTCCTTTTACCTTCAATACCACTATCGCTCCAGGTTGTGCAAGTAATTTAGTACCTGTTAATGGCTCTACGACTGTAGTTCCGGGTACAGTTACTTTTTCATGGGATGCACCAACAACCGGTGACCCTGCTACTTCTTATGATTTATACTATGGTTTGACTCCAGGGAATGCTACCATTTTAGTTGGTAACTTCACAACTACTTCAACACCTATTGATATCACAGGATATAACACAACTTTCTATTGGTTATTAGTTCCAAAAAATGCAGGAGGTTCTGCAACAGGTTGTTCAGAATCAAGTTTTACTACAATTGCTCCTCCGGGCTATTGTTTAACTGCTCCTAACGGTCAATGGCCGACAGGTACAACGGGCTACACTCCTGCAACTTGTGATGGACTTACTGAGAATTCAATTACTACTGTTGGTTTTGCCGGAGAATATTCTTTGGTAAATGTTGTTTCAGGTGAAACTTATACTTTCAAAAGTTCAATCGCAACAGATTTGATTACTATTAGTGCTGACGCTGGTGCTACAGCTGCTGCATACGGAATTACTCCGGTTACTTGGGTTTCTACACTTACCGGTCAAGTTCGTTTTTATACTCATGCTGATACAGATTGTACTGATAACACTGATGACAGAACTAGAATAGTAGTTTGTGGAGTTCCTTCTACAGATTCACCTGATTATGTGAGCTTACAATGGCCTCCAACAGCAACTATTACTCAAGGTGGAACTGTTAATGTCTACGGACAAGTTTATGAAGGTGGTTTGACTGATGTTGCTCCAAATATTGTTGGTCAAGCACCAGGTATCAATGCATGGGTTGGTTATAGTACTACAGATACCAATCCAAATACTTGGACGACATGGGTTGCGGCTACTCACAATGCAAACTCAATTGGTAATAATGACGAATATGAAGCAAATATTGGTGCTACATTGGCACCGGGTACTTACTACTATGCTACACGTTTTAACTTAAACAATGGTGCTTATGTATACGGTGGTATCAACCAAAGTTCTCCAAACAATGGTAACTTCTGGGACGGTACTACTTTTGTAAACGGTATTTTAACAGTAACTCCTCCACCGGCTCCGGCTAATGATGAGTGTGGTTCAGCCACAGCTTTAACAGTTGGAGGTACTTATTCAGCTCAATTAACTGATGGTACTACTATAGGTGCTACTGATTCATCTCAAGCAACACCAGCAACTTGTTTTGGTTTTGCTGGTGGCGATGTTTGGTATAGTGTAGTTGTACCTGCTAGTGGAAGCTTAACAATTGAGACAGGTGATTCTACAACAGGAGCTACCGGTTTAGATACTGTAATTACTATTTACTCAGGTGACTGTAATCAATTAACACAAATTGATTGTGATGATGATGGTGCTGCAACTGGTGCTTATTCTTTCAAAAGTTTAACCGGATTAACTCCTGGTTCAACTTTATATATCAGAGTTTATGAGTATAATAATGACAATGAAGGTGGTTTTGCTATCTCTGCCTATGATGCTTCTTTGAGCAATGGTTCATTTGATAGTGCCAACTTTACTTATTATCCAAACCCGGTTAAGAATGTTTTAAATCTTTCTTATAACCAAGAAATCACTTCTGTTGAAGTATTTAATATGGTAGGACAAAAAGTAAGCAGCAATAATTTAGATGCAACTTTAGGTCAAGTAGACATGTCTCAATTACCTAATGGTATTTATTTGGTAAAAGTGGCAACTGCTAACAACCAATCAAAAACTATCAGAGTAATCAAAGAATAGTTTTTCCATACAATTAAATATTGAGAGGTCACCTAAATATAGGTGGCCTTTCTTTTTTTATAAAATCCTATCTTTGTTAAAAATTATCAGATGTTTTTTTCAATCATTATACCGGTTTATAATCGTCCGGAGGAAATAAAGGAGTTATTGGACAGTCTGTTGGCTTCTAATTATACAAAACCATATGAAATTGTTGTGGTAGAGGATGGTTCTGCAATTCCATGTCAACACATCATCGATTCATTTTCTACCCAATTAAATATTTCCTACTATTTTAAAGACAATAGTGGACCTGGTGATTCTAGAAATTTCGGGATGAAAAAAGCCCAAGGTGATTATTTTCTAATCTTTGATTCGGATTGTATTATACCTCAAAACTATTTGTCAGAAGTAGAAGCGGAACTCGAGACAGAATTTGTAGATTGTTTTGGCGGTCCGGATGCTGCATTGGATTCTTTTTCCAAGATTCAAAAAGCAATCAATTTTGCAATGACTTCTTTTTTAACCACAGGAGGTAT
>JBEBBH010000053.1:0-10209 GCA_041158485.1 Bacteroidota bacterium
GCTCGACTCGGCACCGCAATGACCGTAGCCATAAATCCCGCGACAGAATAATAGGCAATCTTTTCAATTTCCAGGTATTGATTCAACATAGTTTTATCAATATCAATCAACATATTGGCCACACTCCCGGATAAAATAATAAAAGCTGAATAGGCAAAAATCGCTTTAGCATTGCTTGGTGTTTTAAAACTGAAAGCTATTTTTTTAACATTATTGGCATATCCAAACATCAAAAGCATACTAATAAAATAAGCAATCATTGTAGCGGTGATAAATTGTTCCACCGAGATAACGTTAAAATACACCCCAAAAAGGAAGATGGAAATCAATATTCTAAGTCCAACTTCCTTCAAAAAATTGCCGTAAACCGATTGCAAATGCACCTTTACCCAAGCATAAAATATCTCGAAATAGGCCATACATATTCCTATCACCGGAATTTGCCAAATGTAATCGTAAACAATACTATTCTTTGTTGCCGAAAAAGCGGCAATAGCATCATAAAAGCAAAAACCAAGAATAAAAATCGGGACTATTGCCAGCAAAGGAAGCAACAATACAAAACTCAAAAAGGAAACTTGCTCTTGCTCAGATTTGTGTCCTGAGAAGAATTTAACCAAAGTATTGTGCACTCCAAAAGCCAATAGCGGAAAAATAACATTGGCCGAAGACAACAAATAACTTGTTAAACCATAAAATTTATCACCTAAAAAATGCGGGTACATGAACAAAGTATTGGCCGCGCCAATCGCAAACCCAATATAGGTAATGATGGTGTTTTTGATGGACTGGTTGACAACGATACCCATTTTTGAGTTAGGAGTTTGGCGTTAGGAGTTTGGCGAGTTGTTCGGTTAAACTCTTACGTGAGTATTGCTGTAAACCAACCGCATGCACTTTCAAATTATTCGCTTTATAGTCTTGGTAGTATTTCAAAAGTAAGGCTTTAAGTTTTTCTTTCTCGTCGTAGGTAAAGAAAACGCCTGTATTGGTTGAAGTAATAATCTCAGCAAAATCCGAGCCTTCCGGACCAATAGCTACTATAGGTCTTTCCGAAACCATATATTCAAATACTTTTCCCGGAATAATACTTTTAGTGTCTTCGGAATCAATTTCTATCAACAATAAAACCTGAGACTTTCTTTGATGCACTACGGCTTCTTGGTGTGATACATAGCCCAAATTCAACACAAAGTCATTGAGTTTAAATTCAGATATCGTATCTAAAACTTCCTGGCTAACGGCTCCGAGTAACTTCAGCTGAAAATCGGCTGCAAAATCTACGTGCTCTTTGGTTAATTCCTTCAAAGCTTTCCACAAAATTCTCGGATTTCGTTCGGATAAAAAGGAACCGATATGCGCTACCGTAAACTTTTCATCCAAAGGTTGTTTGGCCACTTGCTCCACATCATAACCATTGGTAATTACAGCAATCGGTTGAGCCGTTATGGCTTCAAATTCGGCTTTAGTCGTTTTGCTCGTTACGATAATAGTATCTGCCGAAGTTAATACTTCTTTTTCCAAAGCCTTGTGTTTTGTTTCGGCATAAGACGACAATTTCAAAGCTTTGTGATAACCAATAGTAGTCCACGGATCTCTGAAATCGGCTAACCAAGTCACGCCCAATTCTTGCTTCAGTTGTAAACCGATGAGATGCAAACTATGCGGCGGACCGGAAGTTACTATAGTGTCTATATTATTTTCCTGAATGTACTTTTTTAAATATTTCACCGATGGTTTCACCCATAAAAATCGGGCATCCGGTATAAAAATATTCCCGCGTACCCAAAGCAAGGTTTTTTCTAAAAACGACTGTTTTTTCTGATTCGGAATAATGCCGGAACTGATTTTCTTGGTTTTATTTTTACCGAAAAAAGAAGCCAATCCGTAAGGTTCAAAGATTTTATGTTTCAAAATGATTGCCTTGTCCGAAACTTCGCTTTCCAAACCACGGTCAATAATCGGATACGTTGGATTCTCCGGAATATAAACGATAGGTTGCACATTGAAATCGGGTAAGTACTTCACAAACTTCAACCATCGTTGCACGCCGGGTCCGCCGGCCGGAGGCCAGTAATACGTGATGATGAGAAGTTTTTTGGGAGCCGACATTATGCTGCTTTCTTTCCTTTTTGTTCAAAATAAACCACCCCAACTATCACCAAAATCATCAAAACCGAACTAACTAAAGCGATGGTACTTCCGGTTTTTACCACTTGTGGTTCAAAGGTAAATTCTATAGTATGTTTCCCTTTCGGAATGGCCAAACCACGCAACACATAATCCACACGATGAATGTCGGCTTCTTTGCCGTCAATTGTCGCTTTCCATCCGTTGTAGAAATTCTCGGAGAAAACCGCAAAACCATCCTGCGTATTGTTGGAGGTATATTTAATTGTATTAGGCAAGTGTTCTTCCAGTTTTAAAGTCGCCAAACTGTCTTTTGAGAATCTGGCCGGGAGCACCGATTTTCCTTCCTCAGCATTGCTAACTGTGGCCACGTTTTTGGTATCGATTTTACCCAAAACCTTCATTTCTTCATCGGCTGAATTGACAGTTTTCAATTCGGATACAAACCAAGCATTACCGTTGATGAAAGGATTAGTTACCGCTACGCTCTCGCCGTCATTGGTTTGCAACAACAAGTATTTGATATTTAAGGCATTCATAATCGGAATGCTTTTCTTTAAAGTCATGGTTTGCGGGTCGATAATTTTACCCAAATCATTCAATTGTCTATCGATATGATATTCAAACAACTGTTCGTATCGTCGCGGACGAACAGCACTGTAACCGCCAACCGATTTATGGAAATAAGACGTTCTTCCTTGCAATCTGCCCTGAATTTCGTAGACCCTGAACACCGAATTGTCTTTCAATATTTGATTATCCGCGTCTGTAGGTTCGAAAGGTTGATCGATCTCGCGTGCGCTTCTGAATTGCTTGCCGTCGTTGCTGACATAATTCTTATCGATGAAAAACAAATCGCCCACCATAAAAACTCCAATGACAATAACCGCTGTAGTTTGCGCCAATTTGCCTTTCAGGTAAAACCACAATAGTCCGAAAGTAACCACCATAAAAAAGCCGGAACGCAACAAATCTGTTTTAAACAAATCCATACGGTCTTCTTTCAAAGCATCGATAAAGCCTTGCCCAAAGGTTTTGTCTTGACCTTGGCTCAACATATCGGCTATTTGTCCGTCTAAAGCACCCGAAAATGAGAAAGCACCTTTGAAGATAAATATCAGCACTACCAATCCGATGGAAGTAGCGGCAGTGTACAACAATGATTTCTTTTGATTTTCGGTATCTTTAAAAAACGATTGCAAGCCCATGATGGCCAAAACCGGTATACACAATTCCAAAATAACTTGAATAGACGAAACCGCTCTGAACTTATCATACATCGGCACATAATCGATAAAGAAATCGGTCAAAGCCGAGAAATTTTTACCCCAAGACAATAATAAGGAAATGATGGCTCCCGCTAAAAATGCGTACTTAATTTTGCGCTTATCGTGAAATAACGCCAAGACACACAAAAAGAAAACAATAGCGCCAATATAAGCCGGTGCTGCTACTATAGGTTGATCGCCCCAATAAGTTGGCGCGTAATTTTCGGTAAACGTTTGTGCTTCGGTTTCGTTAGCTCCGTAAGACAACATATAATTGTAAACGTGTGAATCAGCACCTAGTTTTTCACTATTACCGCCGCCGTACAAGCGAGGCGCGATTAAGTTCAAACTTTCCCCGACACCGTAACTGTATTCAGTGATATAGTCTTTTGACATTGAAGCCGTTTCGGTATTTTTAGAACCATCGGGATTAAAAGTCAACTCGCTTTTACCACGCATACTAAAATCGGAATACTCTTTAGTGGCCATCAATCCGGAAGCATTCGCGCCAACGGCTAAAAGTACAGCTACTAAAAAAGTGCCGGCGATTTTGGGTAAAGATTTCAATTCGTTTTCTTGTGCCAACTTGTATAAAAAATACACCGCTAAAACCAACAATAAAATCAGTAAATAATACGTCATTTGAAAGTGGTTGGCATTGATTTCGAGTGCTGTAGCCAACATGGTCAACAAGCCACCATGTAAATATCTTCGTTTGAAAACCAAAATAAAACCGGCTACTACCAAAGGCATATAAGCGATAGCGTGGGCTTTAGCATTGTGCCCTACGCCTAAAATAATAATCAGATAAGTTGAAAAACCAAAAGCCAAAGCGCCGAAAAAAGCTTTCAGCGGGTCGACTCTAAACACCAATAACAAGCCGTAAAACCCTAAAAAGTACAAAAACAAATAATCGGCCGGCCGTGGTAAAAATCGGAGTGCATCGTCTAATTTTCCAATAAAATCATTGGGGTAATTGGCGCCTAATTGATAGGTTGGCATACCCCCGAAAGCGGCATTGGTCCAAAAAGGCTCAGTATCAAACTCGGCTCGGAAGTCGTTTTGCTCTTTGGCCATACCGGTATACTGAACGATATCGGACTGGTATATTTTTTTACCTTGTAAAACCGGATAAAAATAAAGTAAGGAAATAAGAATAAAACCAAAAATGGCTAAAAAATGAGGGTAAAACTTTTGAAGTTGTTTCATGCTTTTGGGTTAGGTTTTCAAGTGAAATTACTTAATTTCTTCGAAATCGATGTACTCACCAACAATTTTCTTTTCTTTCGGCTTTTCATTCTTGGTAGCCTGAGCTTGCTGCTGTTGTTGGTATTGCTGTTGTTGTTCTTGAAATTGTTGGGTCGCTTTTTCTACTACTTTCTTGGCTACCACTGGTAAAAATAATCGCGCCAAGAACTTAAATATGTAGTAGAAAGCTAAAATGTAAAGTAATGTTTTTAACAATCCGCTAAAAGAGGCCGTGTCCATATTGTAAAATAATTTTTGTCAAAAATACTAAATTCCTTGTTGTAAAATTCGCTTCAGCCTCTTAAATAAATGATAAATTGTATTACTTTTGGGAGACCTTATTCACTTGAAAACCGATGTTATGCTCAAGATAAAAAACTTCAGAGTGCTGCTTATTACACTACTCTCTTCCACTGCATTTGCGCAGTACACCGATCTTATCAATTCCAACAGACCCGGAAAATCGATGTCGGCTTTCTCTGTTGGAAAAACCGTAATTCAAGCTGAAGGTGGCATTTACGGGATTCAGGAAAAACACGATTTATTGCGATACGAAGCCAATGGTTTCGGTACAGAATTGAGTGTGCGATACGGAGCATTTTTTGATCAATTTGAGTTCAATTTAGAAACCCAATACCAATACGATTGGTACAAAGCACCTTTGGTGAATGATACCCGAGGTGGTTTCAAGCAAATGACTTTCGGAGCCAAATACTTGGTTTTTGATCCGTTTTTAAAGCTGAAAGACGACAAGCCTAATGTGTACAGTTGGAAAGCCAATCACAAATTCAGTTGGAAACAATTCATACCGGCAGTGGCCGTTTATGCCGGATTCAATTTGAATTTAGGCACTAATCCGTTTTCTTTCGAAAGCGATCCTACTATCAGTCCGAAATTGATGTTAATCACTCAAAATCAATTTGGCACCAAATGGGTTTTTGTGACCAATATTATAGCCGACAAATATATGACTGATTATCCGAGTTTGGGCGTTATAGCAACCTTAACCCGTGGCTTTAATATGCGATGGTCCGGTTTTGTGGAAATGCAAGGTTACAAAAGCGACTATTATGCGGACAATGTTTTCCGTTTTGGTGCCGCTTATTTGGTGAGAGAAAACATCCAATTGGATGCTTCTATTGCCAAAAACATCAAAGACACTCCGGCCATACTGTACGGTGGTGTTGGCTTGTCCTGGCGATTCGACAGCAATTACGAAACCAATTACACTCGTATTAAAAACGAGAAAAAAGACGACAAGAAAAAAGATAAAAAGTCGAAACGAGACAAAGGCAAAAAACGCAAGGACGAAGTTGAATTAGAAAAAACATCAGAATGATTACTGTAAAAGAAGCCAATACCAAAGCCCTTCTCAAAGACTACGTTACATTTCCGTTTACACTATATCAGAATCATCCTTATTGGGTACCCCCATTAATAAGTGACGAATTAGAAACCTTCGACAAAACTAAAAACCCTGCTTTTACTTCGGCAGAAGCTTACTTTTATTTGGCCTATAAAGACAATAAAATCGTAGGTCGAATTGCAGCCATTATCAATTGGGATGAAGTAAATCAACAAAGCAAAAAGAAAGTTCGATTTGGTTGGTGGGATGTGATAGACGATTTAGAAGTGACCAAAGCCTTATTAGAAAAAGTATACGAATTAGGCAGGAAAAACCAATTAGAATACGTAGAAGGTCCGATGGGCTTTTCCAATTTGGATAAAGTAGGTGTGCTTACTGAAGGCTACGACGAATTAGGTTCTATGATTACTTGGTATAATTATCCATACTATAAGGAACATTTGGAACAATTAGGTTATGTAAAAGAGAAAGAATACTTGGAAAGTAAATTTCCGTTTTCGAATGTGAAGCCAGAATTTTTTGCAAAAGCGCAGGAACTGATTAAAAAGCGCTACGAACTAAAAGCGGTGAACTTTAAAAACACCAAAGACATCATGCCTTATGTGGATGAAATGTTTGATTTATTCAATACCAGTTATGCTAACCTTTCCTCATTTGTGGCCATAACCGACATCCAAAAAGAATACTTTAAAAAGAAATACATTGGCTTCATCAATCCGGAATACATCAAATTTGTTTTAGACAAAAATGATAAAATCGTGGCCTTTAGTATAGTGATGCCAAGCTTTTCGGAAGCCCTAAAAAAAGCCAACGGTAAACTTTTCCCCTTTGGCTTTTACCATTTATTAAAAGCAAAAAAAGAGAGCAAAGAAGTACTTTTCTATCTTATTGGAGTTGATCCGGAATACCAAAGCAAAGGAGTTACCGCTATTATTTTTAATGAATACTATAACACCTTTAAAGACAAAGGCATTCAAAATTGCATTCGAACACCGGAATTAGAAGACAATCATGCTATTCACAACCTTTGGAAACATTTTGACCCTGTCACTTTCAGGAGAAGAAGAACTTACCGTATTGACTTATAATTTTAATCCCTTTGTAAAAAAGGGATTTTTTATTTAAAGCATTATTCAAAAACCATTAATCTAGTAAAAAATGCAAGTCATCGGATAAAAAGTGTTGTTCATAGAAAAGTTATGACATTTTTAACATTTATAGCCAAATCTGCATAATTTTATCAAACCAAATAAATCTACACTATTAATTATTAGAATTTTAAATATTAGACTCCTTGTTTTTTGTTTAGATTTTTGTAATTAAAAAACTACCAAAATAAACCTATTCATGATGTGGTATTATCTAAAAAATACTAAACATTATGAAAAAAAGTACATTACTGAATCTCTCTTCTAGTCGAGACTATGTCTTGATTAAAAAAGAAAATGGTTTTAAGATGGACTTCAGTGGGGAAAGATATTTTTCCACTCTGTCAGATTCTGAGAAGATCGGACAAACCAAGAAAAAGGGTATGTTAAATATTCTTTTACTATTGTTTGTTTTCCTTTTCACCAACTTTTTGTTTGCACAAGCGCCCGCTTGTAATTTGTCCGGACCTTTAAAAGCTAAGCCTCACTTTGGCAAGGTCCTCAAAAATCCTCTCAAGTTTAGTGCGGAAGTCATTAATGACAAACCCAACACTATCTACAACTGGAGCTTTAAAACCAACAACACGGAAGCCAAATTAGTTTCCCGCAACGGTGTCAAAACGATTAGTGTTGATCCTGGTCAAAATGTTGGAAGTTTTACTATTCAACTTACTGTTACCAACGTTGGTCCCGATGGTCGAAACGAGAGTTGTACTTGTACACAGTCGGTATCAGTATACAAAGGTGATTAAATCCTAAACAATAAATAAAAAACATTCAATTATGAATTTAAATTTACACAACAATAGCTCAAAAGAGGAAAGTTGTTGTTTCCAATCTACAAAGAAAGGTTGGAAAAACAACTTAACTACCTTGGCGCTGTTTTTGGCCATTTTATTTACAAATGCCATTTATGCAGCTACGCCAACGGTTTCCTCTTTTTTCCCGGCCTCAGGTGCTCAGGGTCAAGTTGTAACGATTATTGGTACTAATTTTACAGGTACCACTGCCGTTTCATTTGGTCTGACGCCAGCCTCTTCATTTACGGTTGTAAATGACAATACCATTTCTGCCGTAGTAGGCGCAGGATCAACCGGATCGGTAAGGGTTACTAACCCATCAGGATTCGGACAAAAATCCGGATTTACTTTTTATCCGGCACCATCGTGTAATCTGTCAGGTATATTAAAAGCGTGTCTGGCCGATGGTAATATTGCCATTACAACAACTGTGCAATTCAGCACAGGTGAACCAACCCTTAACTACAGTTTCCCGGTAGGTCCTCAAAACACCACTGGTGCTTCCATAGTTTCAACAGGGCCATTCATTTATGATCCTGTAAATGACTTAGGAACGCAAACTACTATAATTAATCCGGGAACTACCGGAGGTCAAATTCTTTACCAATTGAACGTTTTAAACGATGGCGGAGAATGTACTTGTAGTAAATCCATAACGATTATAGATCTAGGCTTAGAAGCTTACTTCAATCCTATTACCTGTTACGGTGGTACAACTGATTTATTTGTTGATGCTACTTCGAGTGGTTCATCTAAATACACTTTTACACTTCAACCCGGTAATATTGTTATCGGACCTCAATCTAGTCCTTCCGTAGAATTTCTAAATATTCCGGCAGGAAATTATACTATTACCGTTTCAGATAATAACGGATGTTCTAAACAAACTGAGGTTACAATTACACAACCTCCTTTAAATCCCGTTGTTTTAAATTGTCCTGAAAATAAAACAGAAACGTCTTGTAAAACACAAGAGGAAATCAATGCTTCATTTGCGGCATGGTTAGCTTCCTTTAGTTATACGGGAGGGACAAACCCTGTTTTAAGTACTTCTCCTTCTTCACTTACGGCTCCCGCTACTTGTTCTTCCGGTAACGGAAATAGTATTCAAGTAACTTGGACCGTTACTGATGATTGTGGACAACCACAATCTTGCACCAGAACATTTACTGTAACACCTTCTACTCCAGTTAATGTGGAAGGTCCTCAAAGTGTAACTGCCAGCGCGTGTGACTATGCCAATCAAGCGGCTGTTGATACAGCGTTTGCGGCTTGGGTAGCACAATTCCAAACTATCAATGATGGTTGTGATGCTTCAGCTCAATTCAACATCAGTGAGTTCCAAGCGCCTAGATTATGTGACGGTGGCAGCGTAAGTTTGACTTACAGCATCTCTGACAATTGTTCTGAGGACAGCGTAAGTGCTACATTTACAATTACTCCTTCTACTCCAGTTAATGTAGAAGGTCCTCAAAGTGTAACTGCCAGTGCTTGTGATTATGCCAATCAAGCGGCTGTTGATACAGCATTTGCTGCTTGGGTAGCACAATTCCAAACCATCAATGATGGTTGTGAGGCTTCGGCTCAATTCAACATCAGTGAATTCCAAGCACCTAGATTATGTGACGGTGGTAGCGTGAGCTTGACTTACAGCATCGCTGACAACTGTTCTGAGGATAGCGTAAGTGCTACATTTACAATTACTCCTTCTACTCCAGTTAATGTAGAAGGTCCAGAAAGTGTAACTGCCAGTGCTTGTGATTATGCCAATCAAGCGGCTGTTGATACAGCGTTTGCGGCTTGGATAGCACAATTCCAAACTATCAATGATGGTTGTGATGCTTCGGCTCAATTCAACATCAGCGAATTCCAAGCACCTAGATTGTGTGACGGTGGTAGCGTAAGCTTGACTTACAGCATCGCCGACAACTGTTCTGAGGATAGCGTAAGTGCTACATTTACTATCAATCCTTCTACGCCAGTTAATGTGGAAGGACCAGAGAGTGTAACTGCCAGCGCGTGTGACTATGCCAATCAAGCGGCTGTTGATACAGCGTTTGCGGCTTGGGTAGCGCAATTCCAAACTATCAATGATGGTTGTGAGGCTTCGGCTCAATTCAACATCAGCGAATTCCAAGCACCTAGATTGTGTGACGGTGGTAGCGTAAGTTTGACTTACAGCATCTCTGACAATTGTTCTGAGGATAGCGTAAGTGCTACATTTACAATTACTCCTTCTACTCCAGTTA
>JBEBBH010000054.1:0-3936 GCA_041158485.1 Bacteroidota bacterium
GAAAAAGTAAAATTGGAATTGTCGGAGATTTTGACTTTAGTATAAAATTCGGCGCTGATCATGTTGGAGCTCAAACTTGCATTGGTATTTTCAGTATTGCTGTTTTGTGATGAAATGTCAATCAAACTCGATACACTTTCACCAAAAAAAGCAGAGCTTCCGTTCTTACTGATGGTGATGTTTTGGGCTAATGAAGGATTGAAAGCTGAAATTAAGCCGAAAAAATGCCCGGTTTGAAACATACGGATGCCATTCCATAAAAATAAATTCTGGTCGTGAGTTCCGCCGCGAACATTGATGTTGGAGATGGTTTCATCGATGCTGATGATGCCGGGGATTTGTTGCATGGTTTGCAATACATCAGGTTCGATTAAGCCCGGTAACAATCCGAATTTCTTAGGTTTGATGACTATAGTGCCGTCATTTTTTTTGCTGATTCCCGTAGTTAAATAGCGATGTGTTATCACTTCGTCTAAATTTTGCAAGATAGGTTGCAATTGGAATTTCGGACAATCAGGAACATTCAATGCTTCCGGTGAAATGGAGAAGGTTTGATAGCCTTGGTGTTGGATTTGGATTTTTTCTGAAGATATTTTCGGAATTGTAAAATGACCGTTAGCTTCTGTAAAAGTAGTAAAGTCTGTATTTTCTATCTTGATTAGTGCATTTTCAATTCCTTTTCCTGAAACGGCATCAATCAGGTATCCGCACAAGGGTTTGTCGACTTTCTTGTCGTCATAAATGGTGAAGTATTTTTCGCTGATGCGCTTGAATTGCAGGCGCGTGATGCGTTTGAGGTAGTTTATTTTTTCTTCTAAAGACCAATTTTTATCCGGCGGGGTTAAGGCATACACCACAATTTCGTCTTCAATGAAGCTGAAACGTACTTGGTGGTCTTTGCTAATCAGGCCCAAAATATTTTTCAATGGAATCTCTTTCCTGTCTTTTTGAGCGATACCCAACAAAGAAAAGAGGCAAAAAAAGAGTAAAAAAATGCATCTTTTATAGAGCATCCAAGCTTTCTAAAATGTATTTATTGGTATCGACTTTAATAGGTTTTAAATGGTAAGTTGTGGCTAATATCTCCAAAGAAACATTGATGTCTTTCGCCGGAATAATACCGGTGAATAGTTGGTTGTTATTGTTTGCTTTAAGCTCTAAAGTAACATTAAAATGTCTTTCTATTTCCCCTACAATGGCTTTTAAATCTTCTTGATAGAAGGCCAATTCATGGGAAAGCCACTCCGGATTGTGTGTTGTAATCTCCGGTAATTGCATCATCTTGCCATCTTCAAAAGACACGCTCATCCCTTTGGTGATTACAATTTGTGTTTGGTTGTAGTTTACTTTAACTCTTCCTTCGTAACAAGTTACATCAAAACGATTGTCACGTTGTTTTACGTTAAATTGTGTTCCTAAAACTGTTACTTTTCCTAAAGCAGTATTCACCTCGAATTTTTTTCCTTTGGCTACTTTAAAATAAGCTTCGCCCTCTAAATCCAGTGTTCTGTTGCTATCCCAATTCCATTTTTTGTATTGGATTTCAGAACCTGAATTTAACACTACTTCAGAATTGTCCGGTAAAAAGAAGTTTTTCTGATTTCCGTTATCGGCAAATTCTGTAGCAGCGGAGAAGTTATTGTAGGTGAAAAATAATCCTAAACTTATTACCAACACCGCTGCTACTCTAAACAGCCAATGTTGGGTGAGTGGAATTGTTTTTACTTCTTTCTTCGGACTGTTTAAAACGGCAGTCAATATGGTAGCTTCGTCAAAGGCGGGCGCTTCTAACGATGAAGAGTGTTTTTTGATTTTTTCGTAAATAGCATAGTCAGGTTGGGCTTGGAATTCTTTCAATTCCGCCTCGGTCATTTCTCCGCTGAGCCATTTTGCTAATGGGTAATTTTCTTCCATGATTTTATAGCATTTCGATACTAAAACATATTGATTTTGTCAAACCCTACTTAAAGTGGTCGAATTCTTTTCGCAATTCCACCAAGGCCAAGTGGATTCTTTTTTCAACAGCTTTCACCGAAATTTCAAGTTCTGCTGCAATTTCCGCATACTTTTTTCCGTCTATGCGATGCATCAAAAAGGCCACTCGTTGGGTTTCGTTTAGGTTTTGAATGGCGTTGTTTAATTTGGTTTTAAATTGATCTTCTTCGAGTATAAATTCGGGATTCTCATTTGTCAATTCACTTTTCCCCGAGTTTTTAGCGTAATTCAACACTACTTTTTGGTGTGCAATTACATTCAAAGAGGCGTTATTGGCAATTGTATATAAGTAAGACTTTGCTTTTTCCACAGGAACATCAGCACAATTTTGCCATAACTTAATAAAGGCATCTTGCGTAATATCTTCCGCTTGGTCTTCATTACCAAACTTATAGAATAAATAATTTCTCAGCGCTTTGGCGTGGCTTTTGAAAAAGGTCGAAAAAACGGCTTCCTTACAAATACCTGAAATTTCCTCTGTTGACATATTTGGGCTTATACTTGAACTCTGGTAAAAATAATTATTTTTTTTGACTAAAGTAGGGTATTTTTGAAATCTAATGTTTTACTTTCAAAGTTAGATTAATTCACAACAATTATGAACGTTTTTTTGAGATCCTTTCTTATTATTTCAATTCTCTTTTTCGGCAGTTGTCAAGAAGAAGAAGAAACGGTAGTACAAGATACCACACAAAGTTTTGAAAGAAACGCTCCTATTGCAGGATTGCTGATCAGAACGTCGCAAAATCCGACTTCTTTAGATAATGTTTTAGACAACAGCAGTTGTTTTAGTGTGCAGTTGCCGGTGACTGTAATAGTGAACGGGAATCAAATCACGGTTGCTGATGCTTCCGATTACCAATTGGTACAAGACGCTATTGACGCTTACTCTAATGATGATGATTTGGTAAATTTTGTGTATCCGATTACGATTCGTTTTCAAAATTTTCAAACTCAAGTGTTAACAGATGCGGATGCTTTAGATAATGTTTTGGATTCGTGTGGCGATGATGATGGTTTTGAAGAAATTGATTGTGTCAGTTTAGTATATCCTATTCAAATTAATATTTACGACAGTAACAATCAAGTGGCTAATACCGTTACCATAACCAATAACAGCGGTTTGTTTAACTTCTTGAATAACCTGAGCAGCAATACTTATGTAGCCATTAATTATCCTATTTCTGCTGTTGATTCTTACGGACAAACCGTGACTATTAATTCCAATAGCGAATTGGAGAATTTTATAGACGAGGCTATAGACGATTGCGATGATGATAACTCTGGCGGATCCGGAAGCGACACTTTAACTTCTATTTTAACTTCAGGCAGTTGGTTTATTCAATATTGTTATTATGATGAAGAAGATGAGACCTATCATTATGAAGGTTTTGATTTCGATTTTAATACCAATGAAACGGTAACGGCTGTCAGAAATAATCAAACCATCGATGGCGATTGGGATTTGCAAACAGAAGCAACCTATCAAAAGTTGGAGCTTCATTTTGATGGCTCTGAACTTGAATACATCGAAACCGGATGGAAAGTAATCGAATTTAACGCTACCATTATTCGTCTAAAAAAACAACACAGCGACAGGATCGATTATCTGACCTTCAAGAAAAATTAAGCGTTAAATAAGTTTTATATGAAAATATTTCACAGAAAATTTTTAGAAAACGCCCCACAAATCAACAACCCGCTAGTACCACAAGAAAAAGTAAAGCCTAATTACTTAATTAATCAATTGATAATATGGATACTTATTTTTTCAATTATCTTTTTTATGGTACAATTTTTAAAATGGAATACTAACTTTAACTAAAAACAGAACATGAAAAAAGTAATTTTAATCCCAATGTTATTTTGCCTATTTATGCTTAATGTAGCATCAATGTGTAGCTCAGACGATAATTCGTCTTCCTCTCAAGATCCGACGCC
>JBEBBH010000055.1:0-8757 GCA_041158485.1 Bacteroidota bacterium
GAAATCATAGTCAACTCGATAGGGAATTTTCTTTTGTTGCGATCAATAGCCAGCAAATCCAAAGTCGTATTCGATTGCCCTGAACTTTCAATTTTTTTAAAGAAATCACTAATCTCAAAACAGCTGTTTTCTTCTGATAGTATGAGTTCCGGAAGGTTTTTACCAATCACCTCCTTTAAAGTCCAGCCGAATATTTTTTGGGCTTTGGTGTTCCAAAATGAAATACTGCAATCTTCATCAATAATCACAATACCATCCATGGAAGATTGCATAATGAGGTTGTTTTGTTTCTCGGTTTTAGAAAGTATATTTTGTAAATTTTTGATATCGGAGATGTCAATCCCGTAACCTATCATATAAGCAAATTCGCCTTCCACATAAAAAGGATAAAAACGTCTCAGTATGTAATAGGTTCTGTTATTCTTTGATACTTCATCAACCCATTCTACTTGATTTCCGGTTCTTTTAGCTTCTTGAAAAAATTCTTCTCTTCTAATAGCCAAAGTATTGTCAACTCCTTTAAAGGCACAATAGTCAAAATCGTTTTTTCCTATCATCCAGCTGCGAAGTTCAGGGTCGGAGATGCCGTTAGGATTGATGAAAAGATAGTTGTGATTTTTGTCAAAAACTGCTATATCCGCCGGAATGTTGAACAATACGGAATCGTTGAACTCTCTGCGTTTTTTGAGTTCAAAATCGGCTATTTTTTGCTGAGAAATATCCCAAATAATTCCGTTAAACACAATTTTGTTGTTTTGGAAAACGGGAACAGCATTGGCTTCAAACCATTTGATGCTGTTATCTTTCATAAGCATACGCCCGGTAAACTTAAATTTTTCGTTGTATACAATAGACTGTTGTGCGGCTTCAAGAAAAGAGGAAACATCTTCAGGATGAATGTTTAATCGGGTCAACCACAACTTGTAATGAGGTAAAATTTTGAATCCGAAAAGTTCTTGAAAAGAATCACTCACATAGTTAAAATAGTGGACTTTATTTTTCAGTACATGAAACTGAAACATCGCCACCGGAAAATGTTTTTGGAAAAAATCAATCTGAGAATCTCTTTCTTCAATGGCAATTTTATCTTTGAATTTTTCAGTGATGTCATTGCAAATCATCAAGTAGTAGTTATCGCCTTCAAAATTTCTTTTTTGAAATTCAATCAATAAGTACTTTCCCTTGATTTTTTCGGTAAAGCGAAAGTCTTTTTTCTTGTCTGCTTTTTGCAAAGTATCTTTCCAAGCAATGCTGTTTTGGAAATACTTAAAAATCTCCCAGATAGCTGTTTTTTTGAGATCGGCATCAGAAATTTTAACCAACTTTTCGGCTGCTCCGTTTTTGTAAACCAATTTTCCATCTGCATCAAAAACAAAGACACCTTCTTTGATTTGGTTGATGAAAACTTCAAAAAGGCCTAATTTTTTTCTGATCAAATCGGATTTCTCCACCGGAATAGGATGCGTCTCTGAGGTTGAATTTTGCTTAAACGCGACCAACAAATAAGTTTCTTCCGCCTCGTAACGAGAAATGTTTAATTCGAATTCAACAATATTGCCTCTTTTGTCATTCCAATATTTTTTGGTTACAAACGGAAATAGCTGTTCATTCAGTTCTATTTCTGTCATAAATGTATTGAAATATTTTGCCGGAATGGATTGTAACACATTGGTAGCACTGTCATTCATAAAAAAAAGCTCCTTTTTTTTGTAAGCAATAATCGGTGCGTTTACCGCTTGTAAAAGAGTAATGATGCTTTTTTCTGACATGTTTGCTAAAATGTTGACTAGTAATTTTAACCAAATTTAAAATCGTAAATTTTGCATTGCAAATTTTTAGGCTAAACGGTTGTTTTATTTCTTTAAAGTGTTGTTAAGATTAGATAAAAGGTTTGTTTTAGTCTCCTGCTGTTTTTAACAACTGTTTAGTCATAACGTGTTGCAAGAGGTGTTTTCCGTTCGTCGATGATTTACAACCGCTAAAAAACTTAAAGCTGCTTTTTGTCTAATCGTTTAATATGGTAATTGTAATATTTTTAAATTGTATGGACTCGGATGGTTTTACCCATAGCTTAAATCCAAATCTTACATTTTAAAAACGGTACACTATGCTACAATTTTCCTCTGCTTCAACAAGAATAGTCAATACCAAAAGAGGTGTTGCCGAATGTTTAGAAATTGCCTGCGACGGTGATTATAGTGCTGTAAACTTACTTATATTCCATGCTTCCATTGGTCATGATTTTACTGATATCATTCAGGAGTCAAAGCGATTGGTGCCACAAGCCGATGTTGTTGCGGCTTCCTGTTGCGGCGTAGTTGGTAAAGAAGGTGTAAGCGAATCGATGAAAGATATTGCTATGATGGCGATCAAAGGCACGGATTATGCGTTGGCCTCTACTAACGATTTGTACGGACACAATTCTTATGAAAAAGCATTGGAGTTAGCTCATTCTTTGGCTGCTCAAAAGCAAGGTGTCAATATGATTTATTTTTTGGGCTCCGGAATTGATATTGACAACGATTTGTGTATCAAAGCTTTTGAAGCAGTTTTCGGACCTGAAGTTACAATATTCGGAGCTACTTCATCCGATAACATGAAAGGCTATGTGAGTTATCAGGCTGTTAATGATGCGGTGTATGAACACGGCGCTTACGCTATTGGATTTTGCGACCCAACTTTAACAGTTGATACTCAGGCTACTCACGGTTTTATAGCTATTGGTGAACCTATGATGGTAACCAAGTCTGAAGGCCATATTATCAAAGAATTGAACGGAAAACCGGCTTGGACGGAATATTTGAATCGTTTGGGCTTAGACGATAAATCGGATTGCGGGAATACCATTCCGATTGGCGCCTTGGCCGAAAAATTGTCCCCTGAATTGGCTAAAGAATACGGAAACGATCATATTTTGAGAGTCGTTACCAAACACGAAGGCAATGATATGTATTACGCTACCACTTGTCCGGAAGGAACAGCCTTGTGGTTGACCGTAAGAGATGAAGAGGTTATTTTTAACGAAATGGAGCGCATTGTGCAAAATATTGACAGCAGAAACAACCACCAAAAACCGATTGCGGTATTCCATGCCGATTGTTTGGCCAGAGGACGCTTTTTAACCGATCGTATTTTGAAAGAAGAATTGGTGTATAAGATGCAAACACCGTTTTATAATGAAGGCAATTGCCCACCTTGGTTGGGTATGTATGGTTTTGGTGAGTTTGCCAGGTTAGGAGGGAAAAACACTTATCACAACTATACCACAGCATTGTATGTAATTTACAGAAACTAAAAAGAAGCTCCCAATGAAGACCAAAAATAATTTTGATTCATTGCTAAGGGAATACAAAGAATTGCAATTACGCGTTACTCGCTTCTCCTATATCGAACAGCAGCTCATAAATGCTCAAGATAAATTAGACCACGAGTTAGTTTTATACAAACGTTTAAACAAATTCAGTAATCACGCCCTCAAAAGCAGTAAACTTGAAGACTTCCTAACGATGTCTGTTGAGGGTATTATTGATGTTTTGGAAGTGGAAGCCTCCGCTGTTTTGATTGTAGAAAATGCTACCGGAAATACCTTGTTTTTTAGTGAAAGCTTACATGTTAAAAATGATGAGGAGCAACAAAGAGTAACGAATGACTTGTTAAACTTGGCTGAAATAGTCGGGAAATCAAAATCGTTGGTCATATCATCTCGACGTTTGGCATTATTGGATTATTTATCAAGCTATTCCGATGCGGTATTTCATTCAGCCATCGACAGCACTTTAAACGTATCGGTTTATCTTATCGGTCTGGTGTCTGAAAAAAAAGCACCCTTTTATTAAAAACTGCACGACAAACACGAAACCATTTTCAGCTTATTCACCCAACAGTTTCTTTCCATACTGACTAATTTCTATCAGCATAAAAAGATACAAGACCAAATAGCCAAAATTTCCAGTTCCGAAATCGAACTCAAAAAACTATCTCTTATTGCCACTAAAACCAAAAACGGCGTAATTATTACCGACGAAAAAGGAGTGATTGAATGGGTTAATGAATCGTTTGTAAAAATATCAGGTTATTTGTTTGAAGACGTTTACGGCAGACAAACCAGAGAATTGTTCGACAACTTTATAGTGGATTATTCTGAAAAGAAAAAAATCACCAAAGCCCTCAAAAACAAGCACAATATTGAACTTACCTTACTCAATACCACCAAAGAAGGCAAGTTATATTACAGTCAAATCGAGATTATTCCGGTTTATGATGAACTTAAAAGACACATCAACAACATTTTTGTAATCAAAGATATTACCAACGAAGTCGAGTTTAAAGCTGAAATTTTGCGTATGAATTCCAGATTTGAATTGATTTCCGACAAATCGCAAATCGGTATTTGGGAATGGAACAAATCTATTAACGATTCTACTTGGAACAACATTCTAATCAATCAATACGGTGCTGAAAGAGCTTTGATTAAGGAAGGTTTTTACTCTTTTTGGTTGAATTCCATTCATCCTGACGACAAAAATCAAGTAATTGACAATCGCAATAAAGTATTAAATTCAGAAGTCGACAGTATTGTTCAAGATTACAGAATCATTCGTCAAAACGACCAATCGGTTCGCTATCTCAGAACGCTTACTATAGGGGAAAAAGATGCTAAAGGTGAAGTGATTCGCTTGGTGGGAAGTTCTATTGATATCACCGATAAAAAAATAGCCGATGAAAAAGTAGCCTCGCTAAAACAATTTTATGAAAGCATCCTCAATCACTTGCCTAACAAAATTGCCGTATTTAACAAGGCTTGTGAGTTGATTTATTTCAATGAAGCGATGTTGGAATGCAATCCGTTTTGGCAGGATTATCTCTTTAAGTCGATTTACGATGTTTATCTGGATGATATTAACAACCAGTCAGTAGTTAATAAACTCATTTTCCACATGCAAAATGCCATCAAAGATAAAGCGGCAGTTAAGTATGAAGATATGGTGATTAAAAACGGTACGGAAGTGGAATTGTTGAATACCGTTTTACCGTTTTTTAATGAAGATAAATTAGAGTACATCATCTTATCAGGTGTTGATATCAGTGAGCTGAATAAAATTCAAAAAGACTTACTCAAAAACAATATTGAGCTGCAAAAGGTAAATTCCGAACTCGACAATTTTGTCTATCGGGTTTCACATGATTTGCGCTCTCCCTTGCTTTCTATCAAAGGATTGATTTCATTAATCGATTATGACGATGTAAATCCGGATTTACAGGAATACATAAAATTAATGGACAGTAGCGCCAGTCGCATGGATTCTTCTATCCAAGATATTTTAGAGTATTCCCGAAATTCCCGACTAGAGGTTAAATTAGAAGAGGTAAACCTCAAGGAAATGGTGTATGAAATATTTAACGATATCAAGTACTCGGGGAATTCTAATATCGATTTAATTTATGAAAGTAATACTGAAGACCATGTAATCACCGATAAATTCAGAATCAGTGTTTTACTTAAAAATCTAATTGGTAACTCAGTAAAATATAAAAGCCATACCAACGAATCATTTGTTAAATTTAAATTATCCCAAAAAAATAAAATATTAACCATTAGTATCTCCGACAACGGTCAAGGGATAGATAAAGAAAGCTTACCTAAGGTTTTCGATATGTTCTATCGCGGTTGCAGCAACAGCGTTGGATCCGGTTTAGGACTCTACATTTGTAAAGAAATCACTGAGAAACTCAATGGTGCGATCTCTTTACAATCTAAAAAAGGAATAGGAACTGAAGTCAAAATTAAACTACCAATAAATGCCCTATAACATGAAATACATACTCATTGATGATGATCCCATCATTAATTTAGTCCACAAAAAGGTGATTAAGAAAAATGATCTGGAGGCTGAAGTAACCGATTTTATCTCGGGTAAGAAGGCTTTGGACTATCTTAAAAATAGCAACGACACGGAAAAGAATATCATCTTATTGGATATCAACATGCCAGAAATGAATGGTTTCGAATTTTTAGATGCCTTTCTTAAACAAAAAAGTATTAATTGTAATCAATATGATATTTTTATTTTAACATCATCTTTAAATAATAAAGATAAAGAGCAAGCTACTCAATATCCAATACTAAAAGGATATTTAGAAAAACCGCTCGATATTTCTAATCTGCAAAAATTGATTGCTTAAAGACTTGCTTTATCCAATTTGTTCTTACTGTTGTTGTAATAACCATTATGGTATATTTTAATAGTTTTTTTCTATTGATATAAATATCTTCATAGGTAACTTCTTTGTAACTTAGCACAAAGAAATTCAACTAAAACCAATTAATCATATGGAAAACAACAGTAACAGCGGCGGAAAGTGTCCTTTCTCCGGCGCACAAGTAAAACAAGGAACCGATGTTCCCAACAATAGTTTTTGGTGGCCTAATGCCCTAAACTTAGACATCTTACACCAACACGACACCAAAACGAATCCCTTAGGAGAAGATTTTAATTATGCGGAAGAGTTCAAAAAATTGGATTTTGAAGCATTAAAAACCGACTTAAAAAAACTAATGACAGAAAGCCAAGATTGGTGGCCTGCTGATTGGGGTCACTATGGCGGGTTAATGATTCGTATGGCTTGGCATAGCGCCGGTAGTTACCGTATAGCCGACGGTCGTGGCGGTAGCGGAACCGGAAACTTGCGTTTTGCGCCGCTAAACAGCTGGCCGGATAACGGAAACTTAGACAAAGCGCGCCGTTTGTTATGGCCAATCAAGAAAAAATACGGAAACAAAATCTCTTGGGCTGATTTGATGATTTTAGCCGGAAATATGGCTTACGAATCTATGGGCTTTAAAACTTTCGGATTTGCTGGTGGTCGTGAAGACATTTGGCACCCTGAAAAAGACATTTACTGGGGTTCCGAAAATACTTGGTTAGCGGTATCCGGTGGCGAAAAAAGCCGTTATTCAGGTGAAAGAGATTTAGAGAATCCGTTAGCTGCTGTAATGATGGGATTGATTTATGTGAATCCGCAAGGGGTTGACGGTAATCCTGATCCTTTAAAAACGGCTCACGATATGCGAGTAACCTTTGCTCGTATGGCCATGAACGACGAAGAAACGGTAGCCTTAACCGCCGGAGGTCACACTGTAGGGAAAGCCCACGGAAATGGTGATGCTAACGCATTAGGACCGGAACCGGAAGCAGCCGATGTAGAAACCCAAGGTTTTGGTTGGTTAAATCCTAAAGGCAACGGAAATGGTCCCGATACCATTACCAGCGGTTTGGAAGGTGCTTGGACCTCACATCCGGATAAATGGAACCACACGTATTTCGACATCTTATTCAACCACGAATGGGAATTGAAAAAAAGTCCGGCCGGTGCTTGGCAGTGGGAACCGATTAATATGAAAGAAGAAGACAAGCCGGTAGATGCTCACAACCCGAGTGTGAGAAGAAATCCTATCATGACTGATGCTGATATGGCATTGAAAATGGATCCTGAATACCGTAAAGTTTCGGAGAAATTCCGCAATGATCCTAAAGCTTTTGAAGACGCTTTTGCCAGAGCTTGGTTCAAATTAACACACCGTGATTTGGGACCAAGAAGTCGTTACTTAGGACCTGACGCTCCTCAAGAAGAGTTGATTTGGCAAGATCCGGTTCCTGCGGTAGATTATACTTTATCAGATGCAGAAATCGAAGACTTAAAAGCCAAATTGTTAAACTGCGGATTAACAGCAACCGAATTAATCAACACCGCTTGGGACAGCGCCCGTACTTTCCGTGGTTCTGATTTCCGTGGTGGTGCCAATGGGGCTCGTATTCGTTTAGCGCCTCAAAAAGATTGGCAAGGCAACGAACCGGAGCGTTTACAAAAAGTATTGGATAAGTTAACCGAACTACAAGCCGGATTGAGTAAAAAAGTTAGCTTGGCCGATTTAATTGTTTTAGGCGGAACAGCTGCGGTAGAAAAAGCGGCTCATGCTGCCGGCATAAACATCAAAGTACCTTTTGCACCGGGTAGAGGCGATGCCACTGCCGAAATGACAGATGCCGAATCGTTTGACGTATTAGAACCATTACACGATGGTTTCCGCAACTGGGTGAAAAGCGATTACAAAGTACAGCCGGAGGAAATGTTGTTAGACAAAGCCCAATTGATGCGATTAACCGCTCATGAAATGACCGCTTTAATTGGTGGAATGCGTGTGTTAGGTACTAACTATGGTGGTTCTAAACACGGCGTATTTACCGATAAGGTAGGCGTATTGAGCAACGACTTCTTTGTGAACTTAACCGATATGAGCTATTCTTGGAAACCAACCGGTAAAAACTCATACAACATAGTAAACCGTAAAACAGGTGAAACCCGTTGGACGGCTACCAGAGTAGATTTGGTTTTCGGTTCTAACTCGATCTTGCGTTCGTATGCAGAAGTATACGCCCAAGACGATAACAAAGAAAAATTTGTGAAAGATTTTGTAGCGGCTTGGACTAAAGTGATGAATGCCGACCGTTATGATTTAGTTTAATATTGATTAAAGTTTTGAAATGGAAAAGGAGGTCATTTGACCTCCTTTTTTTTTATTTGTCATTTCGACGCAGAGAAACCGGTTTCAGCGAAGCTAAATCACAATTACAGACAAAAAAAACACTCACTTTCGAGGATGGTTGTTTTAAAGGATAAGTAAAAAGGGATAAGGGATAAGTATAGCAGGTCAAACTTATCCCTTATCCCTCTTCCCTTATAACTTAATTATGAATC
>JBEBBH010000056.1:0-13548 GCA_041158485.1 Bacteroidota bacterium
GCTTCTTCACGGATTTTCTCGGCCCAAACTTGTCCCCAACCTAAGAACACACGTTGCATACCCGTAAAGCCGTCCATTACCGGGGCTTCTTTACCGTTAAGAGTTGCTTTGTAGGCTTTGATGGCAATGCTTAGTCCGCCCAAGTCGCCTATGTTTTCCCCTAGGGTGAAGTCGCCATTCACGTTCAAATCAGGGAAGGCTTTAAAGCTGTTGTATTGCGCTACCAAAGCAGAGGTTTTCTTTTTAAAGGCCGCTAAGTCCTGTGGTGTCCACCAGTTTTTCATGGTTCCGGTGCCGTCGAAGGCGCTACCTTGGTCGTCAAAACCGTGACCAATTTCGTGCCCGATTACCGCTCCGATACCACCGTAGTTTACGGCATCGTCTGCATTTAAATCAAAGAAAGGCGGTTTTAAAATGGCGGCCGGGAAGACAATTTCGTTTAACGACGGATTGTAGTACGCGTTTACCGTTTGCGGGTTCATGCCCCATTCGGCGCGGTCTACCGGTTTGCCTAATTTGGCCAAGTTGCGGTTGTATTCAAATTCGGTTGCGCGGGTGGCGTTACCGTATAAATCGTTTTTCGCAATTTTTAAAGCAGAGTAATCACGCCATTGGTCGGGGTAGCCAATTTTAATCATAAAATTATCCACCTTTTTCAAAGCTTCTTTTTTAGTAGCGGCACTCATCCAATCGAGGGTTTTGATGCTTTCGGCATAGGCTTTCAAGAGGTTTTTCACCATTTGTGTCATGCGCTCTTTGGCTTCCGGTGAGAAGTGTTTTTTCACGTACACTTTCCCAACCACTTCGCCCAAACCACCGTTGACCATTTCTACGGCGCGTTTCCAATCTTCTTGTTGGCTTTCGGTACCGTATAGGTTTTTACCGTAGAACTCGAAGTTTTGTTTGTCGAGTGCTGTAGTCAATAAGCCGGCAGAACCGTTAATTACGCCCCATTTTAAATAGGTTTTCCAAGTATCGATAGGGGTGTTTTTGATGAGGTTGTTCAGGCTTTTGGTGTATTCAACCTGAGTCACCACTAACTTTTTCTCTTTGTCAACCCCGGCATTTTTCAGCATGGCCGTCCAATTGAAATCAGGCATCAAGGTTTTTAAGTCTTTCACCGCATAAGCATTGTACAATTTTACGATGTCGCGGGTGTCTTCTTTTCTCATTTGTTGCCCGGCCAAAGCGGTTTCCAACGCCATGATTTTAGCAGCACTTTCGGCAGCGTTCGGCATGTTGGTGAGTTGGAACATCTTTTCGATGTGGGCCACATATTTTTGGCGGATGTCGGTCATCTTGGCATCGGTAGCCAAATAATATTCGCGTTCCGGTAAGCCCAAACCACCTTGCCAAGTGATTAAGGTGTGTTTGGTTGGATCTTTAAAATCCGACATTACTGAAACCGAAAACGGAATAGATACACCGGCACGGTTGGCTTTCCCGAAATAGGCAGCCAAATCGTCGTAGGAAGCAATCGCATCGATGGCTTTTAACTCGGGTTGGATAGGCGCAATCCCTTTGGCATCACGGCCTTTTCTGTCCATAAAAGAAGCGTAGTAATCGCCAATTTTTTGTTCGTCGGAACCTTCGGCATTGCTGCCTTTAGCGGCTTCTTCGATGATGGCTTTGACGTCTTTTTGCGATTGGTCGTACAGCATATCGAAGGCACCGTAAGACGATTTGTCGGCCGGAATCTTGGCGGTTTTCATCCAAGCACCGTTCACGTACATCGCAAAGTTATCGCCGGGTTTTACCAGCGTATCCATGTTTTTTTTATTGATACCCGAAGTGAGTTCTTTTTGGCTGCAGGAAGCTAAAGATAAGGCTGCCAGCAACACCAGAGAAGTGTTTTTCATTGAAGTTTGGTTTTAATTGTAATAGCTAAGTTAACAATAAGTTGGTTGCTTAAACTTAAAAATTGTTACAAAGCGTAGTTTAAATTGATGCTCCAACGGTAGCGCGCTTCCACATTGCCGGCATTCAGATTTTGCGTGATCGGAATCATAGCGTTGGCTCCCAACGAAAATTTGTTTTTCCCCAGTTCAAAACCAATTTTACTCAACAAGAGATTTCCGGCGGTATTTCGCACTGTTTGACCGTGTTGGGAATTGCTCTCGTAAATTTCGCCAGCGACACCCAATTGCGGCACCAAGGTAAATTTTGAACTTTCGTGAAAGTAGAAAAAGGTTGCGGCATAATTGGTTTGATTGCCGAAGCGGTAGTTTTTTTGGTTTTCGGTTTTTAGGATATAGTTGACCATGGTATTCAGTCCGAAGCGTTTGCGTTTGATGACATAATCGGCGGTAATCAAATAATCCCAACTTCCGGTGCCCAATTGGTAACTCGGATTAACGCTGCCGTTATTGGCTTCATCAAACTTACCCAAAGGCGCTTTAACGCCCGCGCCCAATAGTATTTTATGACTGAATTTGGCGGAGTCGTTATGGGTTTGGTAAACTTCATACAAGCCCAATACCGTAACATCGCCTATGCCCGAAATGCTTTGTTTACCGGTGGCTGTTTCCCTGTTGTGAAAATGATAAGGCAACAAAGCCGACACTTGTATTTTTGGGCTAAGCGGTATTCGGCTCCATACCTGAACGGTATTGAATGTTTCATCATACCAAGGCGAGTTGGTATACAAGCCGTCGTTGCTGCGGTAACTTTGGTAAAAATAACGAAGGCCTACAAAGTTGTTGTTGAGCATGGAGGCAAAACCCATACTGCCGCCACTGGCCGAACAGCCGCAAGCATCGCAATCGTCTTGTATGGATTCCCATAACGGTAAAGCCCTGAAAACCGGAGGTGATTGAAGGCTGTCTTTGTTGGAGGCCAAAAGGGAAGTCGAGCTTACTAAAAGGATCAAAAGGTATTTTTTCATGGTATCAGAATTCAGCAAAACGCGGGTCGGTTAAGTATTGATTGTCGGTTAAAGTTTTGAGGAAAGCGATGAGTTTTGTTTTTTCGCTATCCGTTAACGGAATACCCAAGACGCTGTTATTTTGCAATACAGGATCGAGTGTTGCAGAAGCAATAACGCCGGAACTGTAGTGATTTAAAACGGCTTCTAAAGTGTAAAAGCGACCGTCGTGCATGTACGGAGCGGTTTTTTCGATGTTTCTCAGGCTCGGTACTTTGAACTTGTGTAAATCCTGTGGCAATTCGGTTACGCGGTAACGTCCTATGTCGTTGATAGACGGATTCACAGGTAGGCCGTTATTTCTAAAAGAATTGTCGGTAAAAATATCAGTCGCATGACAAGACGCACATTTTTGGTTGAACAAGTCATAGCCTTGCAATTCCTCTGTGGTAAGCGTTCCGCCCGGTTCATTGCGACGGTATTTGTCGAATTTGGAATTAGAAGAAGTGACCATCACCATGAACTGACCTAAAGCTTTCAGCATGTTTTCGGAATTGATTTCGCCATCCGGAAAAGCTTGTTTGAACAGTTTTCTGTAAGTCGCATCGCCTTTCATCATGGCAATGATATCGTTAAAATTCCCATTCATTTCAATAGGACTCGTTAGCGGAATAATGGCTTGCAGGTCTAAATGATCAGTTGCGCCATCCCACATAAAAGTAGTTTGATAAGCCAAATTCTGTATGGGTGGTGTGTTGCGGGTTCCGATAGCTTCGCCTACGCCATGACTAAAAGTATGACCGTGATGGGTGAAGGCATCTTCTTGGATATGGCAGAAACCACAAGAAATGGTGCCGTCGGAGGACAATCTGCCATCGTAAAACAACTTTTTGCCTAACTCAAATCCTTTTTCGGTTAAAGGATTGTTGGCAAAATTGTAGGCTATAGGCGGAAAATTAGCCGGTGCAGTAAAGGCTATGGGAATGTTTTGGTAATCCTCGCTATTGTCATTGGAGCAACTCCAAAATAACGGCAGCAGGAACAGCCACATATAAAGTGTTTTCATCTTTTTTAGCATTTAAAAAAAAGCAGCCAGCCAAGGCCGACTGCTTTTTTGTGGGTTTAGTCGTTGTGCACGTGATGCACTTCAAAAACGTTGGCAATATTAGCCGTAACCAATGCTAATTTAGCGCCACCCATTACCATGGCACCATCGGCAAAGTTGATTTTGTTGGTACCGTCAATCAGCTGCGCTAAGTCGGCCATAATGTGTACTTGTGGTGTAATGTTGGTTCTTACCAAAGCATTTTCAGGTAAATCCAAAGTTACTGTAGCATAGTTGTAATCGGTTCCTGTTTTTCCGGTGTGCAACATAAAAGTCGTATCGGTAGTAACGGCAGCTGAAGTGAATGTGCCCTCAAAAGCGATAAACTTATAACCGGCGCTCCAAGACCACATCATGCCTGCCGCTTGGGCATTGGCCAAGAAATTTCCTTGACCGTCGGCTCCCAATAAAAATTGCTCTTGATCTACGCCAATACCAAACGACACTTTGGTGTAATTGGCTGCCGGGATGTTAGGCAAGGTTAACAAGGTAGAAGCTGCTGTGGCTTCATCGATAATAAAATAACTTTCGCTTTTAGGCACGGTATAAGTGGTGCCATCGGCTTTGGTTAAGACGATGTTGCTCACGATGTATTTGGCTTTGCTTACTTTAACGGTTTCTCCGTTGGTATTGGTATAAGCGGTGTTGAAAGCCAAGTCGGCCGATTTGTAAACGTTGTCAAACTCTAATTTTAAGCTGCCTTCTCCGGTTGGCGTATTATCGTCGTCGTTGGAACAAGCAGTAAAAGTAAAGGCGATAGCCAAAGCGGCTAGTATATTTTTAAATTGTAATTTCATTTTTGTAATTATTAATGTTATAGAAAATTTAGACCAAGACTATAAAAGTCCCAGCGATAATAGGAGTGCACGCACTCGCTCGGCTACTGTGAAGACAATAACCGAAACAATAAAAACATTAAGAAATTACGGTTGGCGGGTGGAAAAAGTTGTCACTTTCGAGGTGAGAGTATAGGTTTGAATAGTGACTGTTTAAAACGGTTTCAGTAAAAATATACGTTGGTTCAGCGACTAAAGCGGATATTTCCTGAAAAAACAAGATTTCTGTTTCTTGTGTTTGGGTTTTTTTGGTGGGTGAAATTGGCTTTTCCTCTTCGGCAGCTTTGGCCAGTTCTTTCATTAACTGACATTTTCCGTTACACTTTAGTTCCGGTTTGGCTTTGTTCTCACAGAGTACTTTAGCGATATAATCATAATTCACCACATAGTCAATCACCGGGAATACCGGCTTGACCAACATGACAAGGGCAATTAGGATGATTAATTTTTTCACTTTGCAAATTTAATACAGCTTTTGAATTTAAATCTGATTACTATCATATTTTTTAATGTTAAATTTTGAGTTGCTTTTTATTAGAGCATATTAACGAATAATACTAACTTTACTTCTCAATTGCTACTTATGCCAAATCGAGACATCAAAATACTTCACATCGACAGCAATCACCCATTGTTATGGGAACAACTGGTTGTCGCCGGTTTTCAAAACGAAGCCGACTTTACTTCCTCTAAAAGCGAGATCGAAGCTAAAATTCACGAGTATCACGGCATCGTTATTCGCAGTCGTTTTAAAATCGACCAAGAGTTTATGGACAAAGCCACCAATCTCAAGTTCATTGCCAGAGTGGGTGCCGGATTAGAAAGTATTGATTGCGAGTATGCCGAAGCCAAAGGCATTCATTTGATTGCCGCGCCGGAAGGCAATAGTAATGCGGTTGGAGAACACGCTTTGGGGATGTTATTGTCGTTAATGAACAAACTCAACAGAGCCGATCGTTTGGTGCGGCAAGGCCAATGGATACGCGAAGGCAACCGAGGGTATGAGTTAGAGGGCAAGACCGTTGGCATTATAGGTTACGGCAATATGGGGAAATCGTTTGCCAAAAAACTGCGTGGCTTTGACGTTACCGTTTTGTGTTATGATATTTTGCCCAATGTGGGCGATGCCAATGCCCGACAAGTTTCGTTAGCCGAATTGCAAGCCAAAGCTGAGGTGTTGAGTTTGCACATACCATGGACACCCGAAACGGATAAAATGGTCAATACCAATTTTATCAATGCCTTTGCACACCCTTTTTGGTTGATTAATACCTCAAGAGGCAAAAATGTGGTGACCGATGATTTGGTGACAGCTTTAGCCTCGGGGAAAATTTTGGGAGCCGGATTGGATGTGTTGGAATACGAAAAGTTATCTTTTGAAAATTTATTTATCGACAGTGAAAAACCCAAAGCCTTTGCGTATTTGTTGCAAGCGGACAATGTTTTATTGACACCACACATTGCCGGATGGACGTTTGAAAGTCATGAGAAATTGGCGCAGACGATAGTGGATAAAATTTTGAAAGTGTTCCCTTAGCCAATTCTTTTACCGTTACTACTACAGTGGTTGTTTTTTCTCCCGAAAGGACTTTCTTTAAATTTTGGCTGCAATACTTTTCAAAAGTTCGATTTTTTATAAGAATTTTATATATTAGAGCCATCAATTAATTTAACCAATAAAACAATTTATTATGGACGCACAAAAAGTCGACATGTTTTTAATGATGAACTCTAAATTTTTCGAAGCACATCATTTACCAAGTGTGAGAGAGAAGTTATTATCCCTTGACGAGTCAAGATGGGGAATGGTTCAAACCATGCAATTTAAAGATCCTACAACTGCTTTGATCATTTCTATTGTAGGAGGTGGTTCTTTAGGAATCGACCGTTTCTTTATTGGTGATACCGGATTGGGAATAGGAAAATTGTTGACTTGTGGTGGTTTTGGAATATGGACAATCATCGATTGGTTCTTAATTATGGGCGCTACTCGCGAGAAAAACATCACGCTTTTCCAAAACACTTTATACTAATACAATGACCCGAAACAAGTTATACGTATTGTTAGGTGTGGCTTGTTTCCTTGGGTTTGTTTACCTTTTTTTCAGTACCTATTACCTTCAGCAATCTGATACCACGCTTTGTTGGTTTAAGAATGTAACGGGGTACAATTGTCCTTCATGTGGCACTACGCGCGCCGTTTTGTCACTTTTTAAGGCCAACTTGCTACAGTCTGTTCAGTTCAATCCTCTGGGTTTAATCGTATTGCTTATTATGATTATAGCGCCAGTTTGGATTGCCGTTGATTTGCTGACCCGGCAAGACACTTTGTTTCAAAAATACAAGCAAACAGAGGTTTTTTTGAGAAAACCCTTGGTTGCAAGTTTTTTTATTGTAATGATTTTATTGCTCTGGTATTGGACCCTAACTAAAAATCTATGAGAAGACAAATAACCAATTTTCCCTATCAGCCTTCGGATAGTGAATGCGAGAAAGCATCTAACAGTTACCTGATGTCGTTAGTGGCTGTAGTCGCCGGATTGCCCTTACCAATTATAAACTTGATTGCCACTTTTTTCTTTTTTGTGGCTAATCGCAACAAACCTTATTTTGTAAGATGGCATTGTACACAAGCCTTACTGTCGCAGTTTGCGCTTTTCTTTATGAACAGTTACAGTTTTTGGTGGACGGTTTCCATATTGTTTGGTGATGTAAGGTTTACTAACGAGTACTTTGCCTATTTCCTTACCGTGATTGTAGTTAATATCATTGAATTGATTTCCACCATTTATGCCGCTGTACAAGTTAGAAAAGGAATACACGTGAAGTTCTTTTTCTTTAGCGGATTAACAGATCTGATTTGTAAACCTAAAACACTACACTTATGAAAATAGCAGCACAAGGATTAGCCATAGTCGTTACCGTGTTTTTGATTTGGTTTGGCTTATCACAGTTAGACTATGTGTCCTTTTTTAAAGTGAAGCAGAACGGTCAAGATTTAGAAACCGCTTTGGGAGAATTAATTTGGGATGAAATGGCCAAAACCGAAGACGTAGTGCTCAACGACAGCTTGGTTAAAACACTCGATAAACTAATCAACCCTTTGTGCGAAGCCAACGGTATTGAGCGTGATTCCTTAAAAGTTCATATTATAGAAAAAGATGAAATCAATGCTTTTGCTTTGCCCAATAATCATTTGGTGGTTTATACCGGTTTGATTGCGGATTGTAAAAACCAGCAAGCTTTACAAGGAGTTTTAGGGCACGAAATTGCCCATATTGAAAACAAACACGTGATGAAGAAACTTTCCAAAGAAATTGGTTTTTCTGTTTTGCTTTCTGCTACTACAGGTGGAAAAGCAGGCGAAGTATTGAAGGAAATTTTCCGAACCTTATCGTCTTCGGCTTACGACCGTTCTTTGGAAAAAGAAGCCGACATCGCCAGCGTTGATTATATGATAGCAGCCGATATCGATCCGAAACCTTTGGCCGATTTTATGTACCAAATGGCACTCGAAAATCAAATGCCTAAAGCAATGTATTGGATTGCTTCGCATCCGGAATCAGAGGAACGAGCCCAATATATTTTGGAATACATTAAAGGGAAGAAACTCAAAAGCAAAGCCACTATAGCTGAAAAAGAATGGCAGGCTTTTCAAAAATTAGCCGAACAACAATAGCAAAAAGCAATCTTAGGATTGCTTTTTTAGTTTCAAGAAATACCCGATTCCATCATTTTATTACAAAATTTCTTTATATTTGAGTATATTAACCAACGGAGTAACCGAAAATCCTTAAGAGTAGGACTAACCAAAAATTATTTATTATGTTTAACTGGTACAAGAAAGTTGTATTTGAAAATTATGCCAATTTTAATGGCAGAGCCAGAAGAAAAGAGTTCTGGTATTATTTGTTGGCTAACTACATTTTTTTAATCATCGCTGCAATTATTGATAATGCCGCAGGATTACAATTAGCTAACTTACCTTATGGGATTTTCTATATGATAATTGCTTTAGGTACTTTTTTACCTTCGTTGGCAGTTCAAGTTAGAAGAATGCATGATGTTGGAAGAAGCGGATGGTATATTTTGATACCAATTTACAATTTAGTGATGTTTTGCACTAACGGTGATCAAGGAGAAAATGAATACGGAGCTGATCCTAAGGGCTTCGGAGAGGAAATTAACGAAATTGGTCAAGAATAATTTAAGCATAAGAATAAAAAAGCCGGTAGTTACTACCGGCTTTTTCTATTTGTAATTTTTCTCTTTGCGTTCCAATTCGGCTTGGAATTCTTCCATCACCGGTTTTACGGTGCTCTCGGGTAAGTCGGCAATGCGAATGTACATCAAGCCGTCGACAGCATTATTAAATAGCGGATCTACATTAAAAGCCACCACGCGCGCATTTTGTTTGATGTATTTTTTAACCAACACCGGTAGGCGCAAACTGCCCGGCTCGACTTCGTCTATAATTTTGTCGAATTTATTCAAATCGGCTTCGGTTTCATTGAACACAAAATCCTTGTCGGCATCTTTTAGTTTTACTTTGAATTCTTTCTTCGGATTGATGTATTGCGCCACATACGGATCGTAATAATGCGACTTCATAAACTCAATCATCAACGATTTGGAGAATTCGGTAAACTGATTGCTGATGCTTACGCCGCCAATCAAATATTTGTGTTCGGGATAGCGCAAGGTGGTATGCACTATACCTTTCCACAACAAGAATAGTGGCATCGGTTTTTGTTGGTAATCGCTCACGATAAAGGCGCGCCCCATTTCGATGGACTTCGACATCATGTCGTACAGCTCCGGTTCGAAACGGAATAAGTCTTGTAAATAAAAGCCTTCGATGCCGTATTTCGGGAAAATCTCCGCGCCCAAGCCCATACGATAGGCACCGGCTATTTGCTGACTTTCATCGTCCCACAAAAACATGTGGTGGTAATAATTGTCGTATTGGTCTAAGTCGATGGATTCGTTAGTGCCTTCGCCTACCGCTCTAAAAGTAATCTCACGCAAACGTCCGATTTCGTGTAAAATGTTCGGAATTTTATCGGCAGTTACTAAAAAAACCAAGTAGTTTTTGCTTTGTAACAAACGGTAATCGCCTTGCTTCAAGACTTCGATTTCTTCTAGAATCTTATCGTGATTGGCCGGTTTTACAATTTGTTTCGGACTCTTAGCCGTTTTCAAATTCAGGTTGAGGTTTTGTGAACTCAACAGTTTGGATTCCTCGTTAAAAGAATTGGCCAACATATAGGTTTTACGACGCAAGAATTCCGAGTATTCTTCGATGGTTTTGTGTTCGTTTTGCTCGGCTACGGATATCGGTTTCCCAATGCGCACTTTAATCACTCGGTCTTTTTGGGTTAACAATTCCGAGGGCAATTTGGCGGTGCGCAGCGTAGGATTGATTTTCGATAAGAAGTAGAAAAAGCGGCTGTTCTTGGCGTGGAAATAAATCGGCACTACCGGAACTTGTGCTTTGCGAATCACTTTGATAGCGCCTTCTTCCCAAGCTTTGTCTACGACTAGTTTTCCATCTTTATAGGTAGAAACTTCTCCGGCCGGAAACATCCCTAAAGGTTTGCCGTCGCTCAAATGGCGTAGCGTTTCTTTGATGCCGATAACGCTCGATTTAGCATCTTTGTGGTTTTCGAACGGATTCACCGGCATGATGTAAGGCTTCATCGGTTCGATGCGATGCAACAGGAAATTGGCGATAATTTTAAAATTCGGTTCTCTTTCGAGCATTAATTTCAACAACAAAATACCGTCAATACCACCCAGCGGATGGTTAGATATCGTAATATAAGCGCCGTCTTTCGGCAATCTTTTTAAATCGTCTTCCGGAATTTCAAACTTAATTTGAAACTCTTCCAAAATAGCGTTTAGGAATTCTACTTCGCTCAAATGTTTGTTGCGGTCGTAGATTTTATTTAAGGTGGAGATTTTCAAAGCTTTCATTAGTAACCAGCCACAAAAAGTTCCGAAAACCCCGTATTTATCAGCGTTTATTGCTTTTGCAACTTCTTTAGCAGTAACTAAACCCATGTATACCGTTTATTTTTGAGTAAGAAACAAAGATAGTAATTCTGCTGAATTGAAGATTGAAGAATCTTGATTTTTGATTTCAGAACGAAAAGAAATTCGATGAAAAGAAAAAATAGAATATTAACTAAATCTGCAATCTTCAATCGTTAATCTTTAATTAAAAGTCATTTTGAATGTTTATGTTTTTGACTACTTTTGAAAAAACTAATGTAAAGCTTAATGCGAATTATCTCCTACAATGTAAACGGCATCCGCGCTGCGATTTCAAAAGGATTTTTGAATTGGTTGCAGCAAGCCAACCCCGATGTGATTTGCCTACAAGAAATCAAAGCCACTGAAGATCAAATCCCGTTGTTAGACGTGGAACTTTCCGGCTATCCTTATCACTATTGGTTTCCGGCGACTAAAAAAGGCTACAGTGGTGTGGCTATTTTATCTAAAATAAAACCCAACAAGGTAGTTTTTGGTACCGGTATTGACCACATGGATTTTGAAGGCAGAAATTTGCGGGCGGATTTCGATGATTTTTCGGTGATGAGTTTGTACTTGCCTTCGGGAACCAATATAGACCGCTTGGATTACAAGTTCCAATATATGGATGAATTTCAGGAATACATCAATAATTTGAAAAAGGAAATTCCGAATTTGATCATCTGTGGCGATTACAATATTTGTCATGAAGCCATCGATATTCACGATCCGATTCGCAACAAAACCGTGTCGGGATTCTTACCGGAAGAACGCGCTTGGTTGGACAAATTCATGAAAAACGGATTTATTGACACTTTCCGTTTTTTCAACAAAGAGCCGCATCATTACAGTTGGTGGAGTTATCGTGCCAATGCCAGAGCGAATAACAAGGGTTGGAGAATCGACTATTGTTTGGCCAGTGAACCTTTAAAAGACCGTTTGCGAAGAGCGGTAATTTTACCCGAAGCCAAACATTCCGATCATTGCCCGGTTTTGGTAGAAATAGATTAAGTGTTAAAAAAATAGACAGATAGAGAATAGACAGATAGAGAATAGATTAATAGATAAAAAAGTAATGATGATAAAAAAAATAGTTTTAGGCATAGCCACATTGACCTTGATGTCATCTTGTGTATCCAAAAAAATCTACAACGATTTGGAGAACAAGTACACCGATTTAAAAAAGGAAAATCGTTCGTTAGCGGATGAGGTAGATGAGTTGCACAAGGCTAATGCCGAGTTTGATTCGGTTAACAAATCGCTTACGGCTGAATTGACCAAACTGAAAGCCGACCGCGATAAGTTACAAGCCGATTGTGCCGCAACCACCAATAATTTAAAGGCTTTGCAAGAATCGTACGCTGCTTTAGAGAAAAACAGTAATGATGCTTTGGCTTCAAATATGAATAAAAACCGCGAATTGCTGGCCCAATTGGAAGCCAAAGAAAAAGCCATGGCGGCAGAGCAAGATCGTTTGAATAAATTGAGAGATGAATTGGCCTCCAGTACCCAACGTTTGAATGAACTGGAAAGCATGATTGCGGCTAAAGATGCCAGTATGAAAAAGCTGAAAGAAACCTTATCCAAAGCGCTTAATGCCTTTGAAGGAAAAGGTTTAACCGTAGAACAAAAGAACGGGAAGGTTTATGTTTCTATGGAAAACAAATTGTTGTTCCAAACCGGAAGCTGGGCAGTTGGTACCGAAGGAAGAAAAGCGGTAGTAGAAGTTGGTAAAGTATTGGCTCAAAATCCGGATATTACGGTGTTGATTGAAGGCCATACCGACAACGACAAAATTTACGGCGCTATTGGTGGCGGTATAGAAAACAACTGGGATTTATCGACTAAAAGAGCTACGGCTATTGTGAATATTTTAGGAGAGAATGCCGGGATTCAAAAGAAAAATTTAACTGCAGCGGGTCGAGGAGAATTTGCCCCGTTGATGAGTAACGATACGCCGGAAGGCAAAGCCAAAAACCGTAGAATTGAAATTATTTTAACACCGAAATTGGATGAAATTTCGAAGATGTTGAATGAGTTTTAAGCGATAGGTGGTAAGGCGCTGAACAACTAAGGTTCTAAGTTTTTGCTTAGGACCTTTTTAGTTTCAAACGTTTCCAAAAAATCTGTTAATCGAATCTAAAAAACGACCACAAAGCTTTACTTTTGCGGGGCAAAAAAGCCATTCAAAATGAATTATACTACTTTACCGAATACCGATATTAAAGTCAGCAAAATTTGCTTGGGCACCATGACTTTCGGGGAGCAAAACACCGAAAGTGACGCCCATGCCCAATTGGATTATGCCGTGGAGCAAGGCATTAATTTTATTGATACTGCCGAAATGTATCCGATTGCAGCCAGACAAGCTACTTTAGGTTCGACGGAAAGGTATATTGGGACTTGGTTAAAGAAAACCGGGAAGCGTGAGGATTTGGTGATTGCGACTAAAATAGCCGGACCGAATCGAGGTATGGAGTATATTCGTCAGCCTTTGAATTTTTCTAAGAAAAGCATCTATGAAGCGGTTGATTTGAGCTTAAAAAACCTGCAAACGGATTATATTGATTTGTATCAAATGCATTGGCCTGAGCGTGTAATGAACATGTTTGGTCAGCGCGGTGTTTCTAAAATTGACACCCAATGGCAAGATAATTTTGCAGAAGTGTTACAAGTGTATGATGGTTTGATTAAAGAAGGTAAAATTCGAC
>JBEBBH010000057.1:0-4869 GCA_041158485.1 Bacteroidota bacterium
CTATTGGTCATAATGGTTTCGTATTCCTGACGCAAATGATCTTTAATTTTTCCTATGAATCCTAAGGACAGTAAAAGCACCGTCATCACTATTAAATTTTTCATTCGCATTTGCTTGGAAACTTTGGCGAAGGCTAAAAAATAAATGATGATTAATCCGAAAAAGGCAATAATGATGTTAACGGAAGAGAGCAAAAGCACAATCAGCAGTAAAATGGCCATGGCTACATAGTCAAAGGTTTTTTTGGTGTTCTTGGCTAAAAACCAAAAAAATGACACCGCCATATAAACCGAAACGTGGATGGCATTGACATCTTTGGTCACTAATTCGTGGTAAAAAAAGACATCCGAGTTTCCCGTTACAAAATACCTTAACGTTGCTTTTGACAGATAAAACAAGGCGAAAACCAAAATACAATGACTGTAGTATTTTAAAACAATAGCTTTTTTCTCTTGGGAAATACCGCCAAAAAGCCAAAAACACAGCGGGATTAAAAGCAAAGAAAGCTCTTTGGACAAGGCCGGTAAAGTTAAACTCCGATCAATACTCCACCAAAAAGACAGCGCCATTAAAACGTACAGCAGGATGGGAAACAACAAGTATGACTGAAAACTAATTTGGGCTCTTTTGAGACGGATAAGTGTATACAATCCCAACACTGCAATAGCAATGGAGTTGACAATGTAAGGAAAAGGAATGCTGAGTAAAACCAAAAGGACTAATAAGGCTTGCTTTTCTCCTTCAAAATCCTGTTTAATAGTTTCAGAAAAGTTTTTTAAAAAGTTGTTCATGCCCTGATTCTTCTTTCGTTGTTTGCTTTAGAAAAACAAATGTCTTTTTATAGGAACAAGGCAATTTAGGTTTTTTATTTTGTATATTGAATTTTTGGGATGAAATCTTTCATGGTAAGGCTTTCCTAAAGCCCTTTGTTTAAAAAAAACCTCAAAACTAATTAGCTTTGAGGTTTTCCATTTGTCTTTCTTTAACCTGAGTGTTTATCCACTCATACGTCTTTTTCATTCCTTCCAGCAAAGGCATAGACGGAGCCCAATTGAGTTTTTCCAGTAACAGTTTGTTATCGGAATTTCGACCTCTCACTCCTGTTGGTCCTTTAATATTGTTGATGGTTAGTGTTTTTCCGGAAATGGCTATGGCCATATTGGCAAAATCATTGATGGATATCATTTCTTCAGAACCAATATTCACCGGGCCTGTAAAATCAGAGTCCATTAAGCGAAGTATGGCCTCGATGCACTCATCGATGAAAAGGAAAGAACGGGTTTGTTTTCCGTCTCCCCAAACTTCAATCGAAGTGCCATTTTCGGCTTCAGCTGCTTTTCTGCACATCGCTGCAGGCGCTTTCTCTTTGCCGCCTGTCCAAGTTCCTTGCGGACCAAAAATATTGTGAAATCTGGCAATTCTGACTGCTATACCATAATTACGGTGATAAGACAAATAAAGTCTTTCGCTGAATAACTTTTCCCAACCGTACTCACTGTCGGGAGCGGCAGGATAAGCGGAATCCTCCGAACATTTTGGATTATCGGGATCCATTTGGTTGTATTCAGGATACATACAAGCCGAGGAAGAATAGAAAATTTTCTTTACCCCTTCATTTTGAGCAGCGCCCAAAACATTGAGGTTACAAAGCGCGGAATTACTCATTACATCTGCATCATGGTCTCCGGTAAAGATGTATCCTGCTCCACCCATATCGGCAGCCAATTGATACACTTCATCCATTCCTTTCACAGCATTTTTTGCTACTACAGGATCTCTTAAGTCACCTAAAATGAACTCGTCAGCATTTGCATTCCCAAACTCGTTTTCTTTTAAATCAACCCCTCTTACCCAGTGACCGTCAGCTTTTAATCTATTTACCAAATGACCTCCAATAAAGCCACCGGCACCGCATACCAATATTTTTTTCATTTATTAAAATGCAATTTTATTTTCAAGTTGCGAATTTATGAATTATTTTCGATAGGAGCGACCTTATTGGATTTATTAACTAAAATCATCCCTAAAAGCTTAAAACCGCTTAAGTATCTTGGGACGAAAACTTTGGGGTTAGAAATGCAGCGACTCAACCAGCCCATGTAGATATAATCAACCCATGTAGGCATGTTTACTTGTCTGCCTGTTTTGAATGCCAAAGCGGCACCGGTACAAAGAATAGCCGGTTTATAGCTTAAATTCTTTTTTAAAAAAAGACCTAACTTTTCTTGTGTTCCACCGCCGATATTGATAAAAACCCATTTGGGTTTTTGTTGTTCAATTTGAGCTAAAAGCACTGTATCGTTTACATTGCCTTTGTAAAAAGGTGCTGTGTATACGTCGTTTTCACTGATATTCAATCCTTTTTCGGACAGAAAAGCTCTGTTGATTTGGCTGTCGAGGTCGGAAGGATTAACCAAGAAAAACTTATCTTGTTTGAAGGCGTCAATGTGATCAATAAAATAATTAATGAATTCCAGTCCGGATATTTTATTAATTCTGTATTTTGAAATGATATTCCAAATCAGGACCATGTAACCACTGTCGGGAATTACAAGATCGGATTCGAGTAAAGCGTCGTAATAATCCTGATCTTTCGTAATAGTAACCAAAGCGGGCGCTGCGGGAACAGTGAGCAATCCGCCGTAATTTTTCAACTGTTCAAACACTTGGTTTACTTTTCCTTTGAAGAACTCGATTCCTAAAATTTTGATTGTCATTTATGCGTTTTCTTGAAAGCCACAATATTATAATTTTCTTTTAAAATATGGAATGTTTAAGGAAAATAAAACGCGGTTTTCAACAAGAATTAACTTTAAAAAAATTACTTTTACCTGTTTGCGTTATCTTTGCTGTCAAGCACCAAAAAACGCTTCGCGAATTAGGGAAATACACTCCCTTTTTTTGAAAAAATATAAGTTTGGTTAGACTACTCCAAAAAATAACAAGCAACCAACTCATTATGAGTGGATTTTACAAAGCCCTGTCCGGTTTGGCTTTGTTTGTTTCCATTCCGGTACTGATTCATTATTTAGGCAACACCAGTTATGGCGTTTGGGTATTGGTATTCACATTATTTCAATGGGTTTTACTAATGGATTTCGGGTTGTCCAGTGTGCTGAAAACCAAAATTCCCGAGCTACAACACACGGGAAACACTGATTTAATCAACGCTTACGTAAAATCAACCTATAAAATTTGCAGTTACATTGCCATTGGTATTTTCTTGTTGTTTGTTTTGCTTTTTGCGGTTTTTGATGTCAAAAATTTACTGAATATTGAATTTGATAGTGCTTTTGTAATCCAACTTTTTCTGCTCAACATCTTGTTCTTTTGTATCAACTTTGTTTTGAATACGCACAAAGCCCTTTTTGTAAGCGTGCACAAAGGAAAGTTTGCAGAACAGTCTATTGCAGTAACACAAGTTTCCTTTTTAATTTTACTGATACTGACTACACAAAGTTTCTCGGGACTAGCCATAGAAACTAAGTTGTATTTGGTGAGTTTTGTCAATGGTTTTGTATCGTTATTGATCAATTTGATTTATACTCTTTTCTTTTTTAAGAGCGAAAAATTCTCTCTTAAAACCAAGCTTGAAACACCCAAAGAATACCTCAACAGCATTTATCGTTTGGGCATGAAGTATATGGCTATTCAGGTTGGAGGCCTTATATTGTTCTCGTCAGACAACTATATTTTGGCTTATTTTTTCGGCCCTGAAGAAATTGTTCCTTACGAGGTAGTTTCCAAATACTTCCAATTTCCGTTGATGATTTTACTGGCCGGTATGGCTCCGTTATGGTCAAAATTCACTAAGCATTACCTAGAAAGAGATGCTGTTTGGATTAAAAATGCGTTCCGAAAATTCAATTATTTTTTTATTGCAATATTGATTGGGGTGATCGTTTTTACCTTGGTGGCAAAACCTGTAATGACTGTATGGATTTCCAAAGATTTTAATCCGCCCTTGTTGCTACTGATTTTTGTAGCAATCATGACAGCATTGCGCATATTTACAGCATTCTACGGATACTTTTTTAACGGAATTGGCAATCTGAGAAGTTATTTACTACTTTTGTCCGGGAGTGTCTTAATCAAATTGCCGCTTTCTTATCTTTTTATTAAACTTGACTTCGGAATTTCAAGTGTAGTTATTGCCTCGAGCTGCTGCCTTTTAATTTGGAGTTTTGTACAACCCATGGAGGCTTATAAAATTGTCTCCGATTTAAAAAAACATGAATAAATTTATTTATAACAATAAAAGCAGTCTGTTAAAGATAAAACGGTTTTTGAATTCTTTTTTTGGCATTGAACTGAAAAGATATCCTACCGATGAATTGACCCGAAGAATTCGCCTGATTGAACATCACAATATAGATGTCATTCTCGACATTGGTGCCAATATAGGACAATATGGCGGCGAAATGAGAAACTTAGGTTTTAAAGGCGAAATCCATTCGTTTGAGCCCATGAAATCGGCTTTTGAAAAACTGAAGAAAAATGCTGCCGGCGATTCTAAATGGAAAGTACACCATTATTCTATTGGTGAAAAAGACGGACAAACCACCATTAATATTGCTAAAAACTCCGTTAGCAGTTCTCTGCTAGAAAACCTGCCACAACTTACTGATAGTGCTCCGGAAGCCGCCTTTGTGGAAAAGGAAACTATCGAAATCAGGAAATTAGACAGCATTTTTGACGATTTACATTTAAACGGCAAAAACATTTACTTGAAAATTGACACCCAAGGCTATGAGGAAATGGTGTTGTTGGGTGCTGAAAAATCTCTGGAAAAAGTCACCGGAATTCAAATAGAAATGTCATTCGTGCCGTCTTATCAAGGCGCCATTACATTTGACGAGATGAAAACAA
>JBEBBH010000058.1:0-4573 GCA_041158485.1 Bacteroidota bacterium
AAATCATTGCTTATGTTTCTCAGTTTTTCACTCTAAAAAAAGGCGATATCATCTTTACCGGAACGCCTGAAGGAGTAGCAAAAGTAACGCCTAACGATATTTTGGAAGGCTTTATTGAAAACAAAAAAGTATTAAGATTACAAATTAAATAATGGCAATCAACTACAACTTAGCAAAAGTATATGCGCTTTCAGACAACGATCCTGAATTCGTCATGCAAATCATCACCTTATTCGTTACCGAAGTTCCGGAAGACTTAAAATTTGTAGAACAAGGCATCAAAGACAAAGACCACAAATTAGCCTATTCTTACGCGCACAAAATCAAACCATCATTGGATTTATTGGGCATGACTGTGGCGCATCAGGAGATTTTAGAAGTAGAAGCTTGGACCAAAAGAGAAGGCAAGCGCAAAGAAATCAACGATACTTTTGAAAGCATTAAAAGCCAAGTAGAAAAGGCTGTAAAAGAAATCAAAAAAGATTTCGAAGTATAAAAAAATCAGAAGCGAATGGCTCGGGAATTATCGGTAATGGTAATTCCCGCTTTTCGTTATATCTCACTTTCAGTGAGGATACCACTACAATCGGGGCTAATTAGCCATCTACAAGCCTATTTTTCCGCAAAATTAACTCAGTTACTTAGCCACTCAGCCACTTAAGATGAAAGCAACCATAGTCACCATAGGCGACGAAATTTTAATCGGACAAATTGTCGATACCAATTCGGGTTACATCGCCAAAGCCTTAGATAAAATTGGGATTCAAACCCACGAAATGCTCTCCATCTCCGATGACAAGCAGCATATTTTGGATACGTTTGCCAAGCTTCAAAATCAAGTTGATTTGGTTATCATTACCGGCGGACTCGGACCAACCAAAGACGACATCACTAAAAAAACCTTCTGTGATTATTTTGAAGACGTATTGGTAGAAGACCAAGCGGTTTTAGCACATGTCACCGAGATCATTGAGAATTTTTACAAGCGTCCAATCAATCAGTTAAACAAAGAACAAGCTCTGGTACCGTCGAAATGTGAAGTGCTTTTCAATAAAATGGGAACAGCGCCAGGCATGTGGATGAAGAAAGAAAATACTGTTTTTGTTTCTTTACCCGGCGTACCTTATGAAATGAAATACTTGGTTGACTACGAGATTGTGCCGAAATTGGTTAAAGAATACCAACGCCCATACATAGTGCACCAAACCATTTTAACATATGGTCAGGGCGAAAGTATGGTGGCTGAACGTATTGAAACTTGGGAAAATAATTTGCCGAATTTTATAAAGTTGGCTTACCTTCCGGCACCTGGCAGAGTGCGATTGCGCTTAACAGCCAGAGGTGAAAACAAAGCCGTTTTAGAAAAAGCCGTACAGGAAAATGTCGCCTCATTGTCGGAAATAATCGGAGATATCATCGTTGGTTTTGATGAAGATGAAACAATAGAAGTTGTGGTGGGAAGATTGTTGGCGGGTCAAGGAAAAACATTGGCAACTGCCGAAAGTTGTACCGGCGGTAAAATTGCCCAAATGATTACTTCTGTTGCCGGAGCATCGGCTTATTTTAAGGGAAGTGTTGTGACTTACTCGAATAGTGCTAAAACAACTGTGTTGGGTATTGAAGACGACTTCGTCCACAAACACGAAGTAGTGAGTGCTGAAGTTGCTGTGGCTATGGCTACTAAGGTCAAACAATTGTTGCAAACTGATTATGCCATTGCAACTACCGGAAATGCGGGCCCAACTTCCGAGCCGGGAAAAGCAGAAGTTGGCGTTGTATTCATTGCTTTGGCAACGCCTGAGACGGTTTTGGTAACCGAATTTAATTTTGGACAACCACGAGAGAAAGTCATCGACAGAGCGGTTAATAAAGCTTTGGAAATGTTACAACAAGCTATTTTGCGTAAAACGGTTTAGCTTGTTTTAAGCTGATTATTAGTTAAATAAGTGCATTGATTTTAGGTTGTATACTGCAAATGAAAAAAAAGAAAAAAATCTGCCGTAATTTTTTTGTTACAATGATTTATTTTCTGTAAGTTTGCACCCTGATTTTGAATAACGATAAAAGAAAAGCATAATGTCAAGAGTTTGTGACCTTACAGGTAAAAAAGCGATGGTAGGAAATAACGTTTCTCACGCTATGAACAAAACTAAGAGAAAATTTTCTGTTAACTTAGTTAAAAAACGTTTCTATCTTGCTGAAGAAGACAGATGGATTACGTTAAGAGTAGCTGCGTCTACAATTAAAACAATCAACAAAAACGGATTGGCTGCAGTATTAAAAGATGCTAAAGCTAACGGATTTATTAAATAATCTGAAATCCTTAAAAATAAAGTAAGATGGCAAAGAAAGGTAATAGAATCCAAGTAATTTTAGAGTGTACTGAGCACAAAGCAACAGGTCTTCCTGGAACTTCTCGTTACATCACCAAGAAAAACAAAAAGAATACTCCGGACAGATTAGAGATTAAAAAATTTAATCCAATCTTAAAGAGAATGACTGTTCATAAAGAAATTAAATAATTTAGAAGTTTTTATCCGATAGAAATTTCAAATAAAACATTATAAGTCATGGCAAAGAAAACCGTTGCAACGTTACAAACCGCATCAAAAAGATTAACCAAAGCTATCAAAATGGTTAAATCTCCTAAAACAGGTGCTTACACTTTCCAAGAGGCTATTATGACTCCTGAGGAAGTTGATAGTTTCTTGAACAAGAAATAATTTTTCAAACTCTATATATCAAAGCTACTTTCGTTCGGAAGTAGCTTTTTTATTTTTATATTTGCCAAGCCTGAAAGTTTCGTTTATACTATACTCAGGCATATCAAATCAACTCGAATTTACAATCCGATACTATGAGTTTTTTCAAAAGAATATTTTCCTCCGAAAAAAAAGAGACTTTAGATAAAGGTCTGGAGCAAACCAAGACTTCCTTTTTCTCCAAACTAACCAAAGCAGTTGCCGGAAAATCTAAAGTAGACGATGAAGTACTCGATAATCTTGAAGAAGTTTTGGTTTCCTCTGATGTCGGCGTAAACACTACTTTAAAAATCATAGAACGAATAGAAGCTCGTGTGGCTCAGGATAAATACCTTGGCACTGATGAGCTAAATCAAATTTTACGCGATGAAATAGCCGCGTTACTCTCCGAAACCCAATCTGGTGAAGAATCCGAATTTACAGTACCGACCAACAAAAAACCTTATGTGATTATGGTGGTAGGTGTGAATGGAGTAGGTAAAACAACCACTATAGGGAAACTGGCCAATCAATTTAAAAAGGCAGGCTATAAAGTGGTTTTGGGTGCCGCAGATACGTTCCGTGCCGCAGCGATAGATCAGTTGCAAGTTTGGGCGGATAGAGTAGGCGTTCCTTTGGTCAAACAACAAATGGGAAGCGATCCGGCTTCTGTAGCTTTTGATACCTTGCAAAGTGCTGTAACACAAAATGCCGATGTGGTGATTATTGATACAGCCGGCCGTTTGCACAACAAAGTCAATTTGATGAACGAATTGACTAAAGTGAAACGTGTCATGCAAAAAGTGGTTGAAGAAGCACCACACGACGTGTTGTTGGTTTTAGACGGTTCTACCGGTCAGAATGCCTTTGAACAAGCCAAACAGTTTACAGCGGCTACAGAGGTCTCTTGTTTAGCCGTAACCAAATTAGACGGAACGGCTAAAGGCGGAGTGGTTATCGGTATCTCCGACCAATTCCAAATCCCTGTAAAATACATTGGTGTTGGTGAAGGTATTGAAGATTTACAAGTCTTTAATAAATATGAATTCGTAGATTCGTTTTTTAAATAAATAATATGAGCAAAATTCTATCTTTTTTCAAAGATTCATCTCCAATAAAACTCATGGGAATCAGTGTTTTAATCGTGGTGCTGAGTTATTTTATTGAAAAACCTTTACCCAATGTCTTTATGGGTTTGCGATTGGTAGCCTTTGTACTGTTCTTGTACGGTGTTATGCGACTAATCAATCGTAAGTAAGCTATTGGTATAAATCATTTATTTTGTCCCACAATTCATTGTCAAAACCGGACAATGCAAAGGTCGGGTTCTCCGGATTGGCCACTTCTCCCATTCGGATGATAACCATTTTCATACTCGGAACAACATATATTTTTTGGTCGTTTTTGCCCAAAGCAGCATACATATCGCTTGGTGCATTCGGAATCAATGTACCGTTAAACTGTAACTGAAGTCCGGGCAAACGATAAGTCGATTTTCCATTTAACCACCACAAATAGCCATAAGCTTGGTTTAAATTTTGAGAGGTTATAGTGGCCTGATTAAAGTAGGCGCTGCTTACAATGGTGTTCCCGTCCCATTTTCCTTGATTCAACGATAACAATCCGAAACGAGCCATGTTGCGGGTTGTACTCCAATATACACTTAAACCATCGCTGTTAATCCAAGCACCACCGGTCATTCCAATGCGATCTCTGAGTTTGGTATTGAAATAATTGGTCCATGTTTGTCCACTCGCTTGCGCTACTACATCTTGTAATTTAACATAAACATTATGGTAGGCCCAACGCGTTCCGGCATCGGCTACATATTG
>JBEBBH010000059.1:0-5555 GCA_041158485.1 Bacteroidota bacterium
AAATAAACGGATACGGATCGAAACCTTTGTTCAATAATATAAATACATTAGAACCTATCCATAGCGCAATAAAAATAAAGAAGGCTATGATGAAAGTCCAACTTCCGCCAAAAGCGGCTACTTTATCGGCTACAACTTGACCTAAAGTACGATTGTCTAAATCTTCTTCCATTTTGGAAACAAAAGATTTATCATCGTTTAAGGCTTCGATTACCTTTTTTTGCAATTTGGACAATTGGCTGATTTCGGTGTTCAAGTATCTCGAAATGTACTTTTCTCTGTATACATTCAGCTCAGCATTCGCCAGACAATGTTCCGAAGAAAAATCGGGATGTTCACTTTTAATCAAATCCAAGATGGGCAGCCGAATTGACTTCCCGGTGACTTTTTCTTTAATCGGAAACTCAATTCCGGATACATCGCTTGTAAAAGTATTTTTCGGATTCATTATTGGATTAATTATTGTTTAGGAAAGACCTATCAGTAAACATTTCCAAGAGTTTATTAACAGTATTCCAATTGCGTGTGGTAGAAATAACGTTCATGCTCTTTTCAATCCATTTATTGTCTAGTCTGGTTTTGGCCGGCGAAATATCGTATTTCAAATAAATTCTTTTACCGTCAAGTTGTATTTCATCGGGTTTGATGAAGTTTAAGTTGAGTTGGGTAATCATATTCTCCGGTAATTCTGATGAAATAAATGATACGTAGAGTTTCTTCAAATCGACTCCTTCATCATTAAGGAACAAATTTCGGTCTAAACATGCTTGTAAATCTTCTTTTCCAATCACAATAACCGGAACATCATGACCAAACTGTTTAAAAATCTCTTGCTTGATTAGAAAACCAACCTTAGCCGGACTTTCTTCTTCTGTATCAACAAACACATTGCCCGATTGGATATAGGTTACTACATTGGTAAACCCAATATTTTCCAATGATTTTTTCAACGCTTGCATATTAATCATTTTATGTCCTGAAACATTAATCCCGCGAAGAAGTGCTAAATGGGTTGGCATACCTGTAATTTTCCACTAATTTATATTTTTTTCTTAAATCCCGTTTAAGTTTTAGCCAATAGTTTATTTTTGCGCTATGGGAAGAAAACAAACCAAGAAAGTTATTTTTGAAAATATTACCGTGTTAGATGCCGGCGCCAAAGGTGTTTCAGTAGCCAAAGCACCCGAAGGCCAAGTGATTTTTATTCCGAATGTGGTGCCCGGTGACGTAGTAGATGTACAAACCTTTAAAAAGCGTAAAGCCTATTTTGAAGGGAAAGCCATTCAATTCCACCAATATTCATCTGATCGTGTTGAACCGGTTTGTCAACATTTTGGGGCTTGCGGAGGTTGTAAGTGGCAAAACATGCACTACGACAAGCAGTTGTTTTACAAAAATCAGGAAGTTTTTAATAACCTGAAACGCATCGGTAAAATTGAATTGCCGATTTTCGAGCCCATTTTAGGTTCGACCAAACAGTTCTTTTACCGCAACAAAATGGAATTCGGTTTTTCGGATTCGCGTTGGATGACTGATGCTGAAATCCAGTCCGGTACTGAAATAGAAAACAAAAACGCTTTAGGTTTTCACATTCCGAAAATGTGGGACAAAATTCTCGACATTGAAAAATGCCATTTGCAAGAAGATCCGTCCAATGCCATTCGGAATGAAATCAAACGTTTTGCTACAGAAAACAATATTACTTTCTTTAATGCGCGCAACCATACCGGATTGCTGAGAACTTTGATGATTCGCACCGCTTCTACCGGAGAAATTATGGTATTGTTACAGTTTTTTCAAGAAGACAAAGCGCAACGAGAATTACTCTTAAACCACATCTACGCTACTTTCCCGCAAATTACCTCGTTATTGTATGTAATTAACGGCAAAGCCAATGATACGCTGTACGATCAAGACATAAAATTGTTCCAAGGACGCGATTATATTCTGGAAGAAATGGAAGGCTTGCATTTCAGTATCAATGCTAAATCATTTTACCAAACCAATTCAGACCAAGCATACGAATTGTATAAAATCACCCGTGAATTCGCCGGATTAACCGGAAATGAAGTGGTGTATGATTTGTATACCGGAACCGGAACTATTGCCCAATTCGTTTCCAAACAAGCGCAAAAAGTGATTGGCGTGGAAGCCGTTCCGGAAGCCATAGCCGATGCCAAAGAAAACGCCAAACGCAATAACATCAGCAATTGTGCGTTCTTTGTAGGCGATATGAAAAACGTGTTCAACGACGAATTTATTGCACAACACGGTCAACCGGATGTTATCATTACTGATCCGCCGCGCGATGGCATGCACAAAGACGTGGTAGAGCAAATCCTGAAAATTGCGCCTGAAAAAGTGGTTTATGTAAGCTGTAATTCAGCGACACAGGCTCGTGATTTGGCTTTAATGGATGAAAAATACAAAGTTACTCGTGTTCGACCGGTAGATATGTTTCCGCAAACGCATCACGTGGAAAATGTTGTACTTTTGGAGAAACGATAAGCCAGTAAGATTTGAAATCTATGAAAAAAATAATAATGCTTCTTTGTCTCGTAATCGCACTTTCCGGTTGTGAGAAAGATGATATTTGCGTGGACGAAACTACACCGCAATTGGTGATAGAGTTTTACGATATCTCTAATCCTGCTGTTTTGAAAAACGTAGTCAATTTGAAAGTCACCGGCGATGGCATGACCGAGGCTTTGGATACTTTTAACGGAGTTAGCAAGATTAGTTTGCCTTTAAAAACCAATGAAGATGTAACGAAATATCATTTGTTACTCAACAGCACCAGCAGTACGGCTTCTAATGAAGATGTATTGGAATTCAATTATACGCGTCAAAACGTTTTTGTTTCCAGAGCTTGCGGTTATAAAACGGTTTTCGAATTAAATACGTCTAACGGTTTTGATTTTACAGACGCCACCATAACCGACGGTTTATGGATACAAGATACCAACCTACAAACCAATTCAATTGTTACCGAAGATGAAGTACATCTCAAAATTTACTTTTAGTATAGCGCTGGTATTGCTTTCGTTTTCAGGCAATGCCCAAGAAACTAAAACCGCGACAAAAGACAGTGTAGCGCCTAAAACAGAGCGTTACGGATTGCGTGTTGGTGTCGATTTGTTCAAACTTACGCGATCTTTTTATGAAAAAGACTATAGGGGTATTGAACTGGTAGGCGATTATCGTTTGACGCGCAAACACTATTTGGCGGTTGAATTGGGTAATGAAAACAAAACGGTAGATGACGACCAAGTCAATTTTACCACCAAAGGCAGTTATCTTAAAGTTGGTTTTGATTACAACTCGTACCAAAACTGGCTCGACATGGAGAACATCATCTCAGTTGGATTGCGCTACGGTGTGAGCAGTTTTAGCCAAAGATTGAACAGTTATGAAATCTACAACCCTAATCAGTATTTCGGGGAAAATCAGTTTGTAGTTGCCGGTGATGAATACAGCGGCTTATCAGCACAATGGATAGAAGTCGTTGCCGGTATGAAAGCCGAAGTTTTCAATAATGTTTTTGTAGGTTTCAGTTTCCGTTTGAACCGATTGGTCAATCAGAAACAGCCGAATAACTTCGACAACCTTTACATTCCGGGCTTCAACAGAACTTATAATGGCGATTTTGGTGTAGGTTTCAACTATACCGTTTCTTATTTCATTCCGATTTACAAAGCTACCGTTAAGGCAAAGGCTAAAGCAGAAAAATCCAAATCTAAGTCGAAAAAGAAATAATTACACTTCTTTAATTCCCTTAACAAACAACCATTTCATAAATACTTTTTCACCGTCTTTAGTGTTCACGGCTTGGAATTTAGGGGCTAACAATGTTCCAATTACAAAGGCAGTCAGCGGTAACCAAAATCCGGTTAAATGGGTATAAATGACCAACAAAAATCTCACTGCTACAAAAATGGCCGCAAAACAAAAAAGGTTGTATAATAGGGCTTTAGTCTTTTTACTCATAAGTTGAATTTTATGCTCCAAATATAAGTATTTCGTGAAAGTTTAAAGCTATTAAAACATCACAAACTGAATTCTTTTTCAGACACAATTAATACCTTCCCTATCTTTCAATCAACTGTAAAACAGTTTCTTATAGTAAAAAAACCTACAATTGTTAATAAAAGGTGGGCATGTTTTTGTTAATTAACATTTATTTTAAACCATAAAGTTTACCTTTGCCTTACCCAAGTTTACAATAAATTAAAATACGACCGCTATGGAGAAGTATTTCAACTACAGCATTCATCTCAAGAATGAAGGCACCACGCGTGAGACTATAGTACTCAAGCAAATTTCAGAAAGTAATGCGATTCACAACATTCTGGAATTCCCAAAATCAGATATTGATATGGTTATCGAAACCCTCTTCAAGTCCAAAAAGGACATTTTTGACGAAGAAATCGATTTGCCGAACGAACAGGAAATCAACCCTATGATTTTAGATACTTTGGTTGAGTTGTTTTTTTCCGGTATCAGTATAGCCGACTTAGCGTCGCAGTACAATTTGCCGGAATCTATGATCAAGCAAAATTTAGAACGCAAAGGCATAGTGTTGTTCGATGATTTTTAAAAAGTAACTAAAGCACCTCATTTAAGAGGTGCTTTTTTTTAAGGAAAGTTTAAAAATCGAATTCATACAGTTGGGAAAAATAGATTATTTTTGAAATCTTAAATCCATAAAATTGACGTATGAAGAAAGTTTTGATTGCTTTAGTCTTGTTTCTCTCTTCTTTTAGTGCCCAAGCGCAATCGGGTTACGAAATTACTATCGATTTAAAAAACTGTAACGATACTTTGGCGTATCTTACTTTTTATCGTTTCGATAAAACCCTAATCAAAGACACTTGTACCACTATTAAAAACGGACGCATAGTTTTTAATGGTAAGACAAAACTTCCCAAAGGTATTTATTCATTAGTAGGACAACAAAAATCTATACTTTTTGATTTCTTTATTGATGATGATACCCAAAAACTGCATTTAAAAAGTGAGTTTGGCCCTAACATCAGTAAGGATTTGACAGCGTTAAATTCGGATCGCGAAAATGAATTCTTTAATTACATTCGATTCTTGGGCGACCAAAACAAAGCCTTCATGGAATACAAACAAAGTCACCCGTTAGCCACACGGAAAGACTCGCTGGATTTAACCGACAAACAAAATGAGTTGGAACAAGGTATAGCTGATTACGAAAATCAGTTTATCAATCGTTTAAAAGGCACTTTTATAGCCGATGTAGTGAATTTGAAAACCGAGAAAAAGCTCAAAGACATTCCAAAAAAGGCTGACGGAACGCCGGATTATGACGTTTCCTATACATATTACAAAGACAATTTTTGGCGTAATGTTGATTTTAAAGACGATGGCATGGTGCACAATCCGTTTTTATTCAACAAATTAAAAACGTATTTGGATAATGTGGTGGTAAAGCATCCGGACTCAGTGTGTGTTGAAATTGATAGAATCTTGGACAAATCCAAACCGGAAACCTTGATTTACAAACTCATGTTGGCGCATCTGACCTATAC
>JBEBBH010000060.1:0-6298 GCA_041158485.1 Bacteroidota bacterium
CCGGTTCGAGCGGCGATCCTTTTATTTTTGCTAAAGATAAATTTTCGCATGCCTTAACTTGGGTCAATATCATTGCGCGTTTTGGTTGGTTTGGCATCGATTTTAACCAATCTTTGCAAGCTCGATTTTATGGCATTCCGTTGGATTTTCTCGGCAACAGCAAAGAGCGACTCAAAGACTTTTTAAGTCATCGTTACCGGTTTCCCATTTTCGATTTATCGGACAAAGTATTAGAAGACGTTTTACTGCAATTCAGCCGGAAACGCTTCGATTACATCAACGGTTATACGAGTTCGATTGTATTGTTTGCCAAATTTTTACAGCAAAAAAACATAGTTTTAACAACGGTTTGTCCCACTTTGAAATGTTGTGTGGTGACCTCCGAAATGCTCTTTGACAACGATAAAATTTTGTTGGAAACCCAATTTGGCGTTCCGGTGGTGAACGAGTACGGAGCTTCCGAACTGGATTTAATTGCGTTTCAAAATCCGGAAGGCGATTGGCAAGTGAACAGCGAAACCTTGTATGTAGAAATTTTAGACGAACAGAACAACGTATTACCACATGGTAAAGAAGGCCGCGTAGTGATTACCTCATTATACAATAAGGCACATCCTTTTATTCGCTATGACATAGGCGATATCGGAATTTTAGACGAGCAAAGTACCGCCAAAAAACCAATGTTGAAAAAACTAATCGGCAGAACCAATGATGTGGCGCTTTTGCCCAGCGGTAAAAAATCGCCGGGACTGACTTTTTACTATATCACCAAAAGCATTATTGAAGACGATGGAAATGTGAAAGAATTTGTCATTAAACAAACCAAAATTGATACTTTTGACATTGAATATGTAAGTGAAAAGGCCTTGACTGTGGCGCAAATTCAAGCCATTGAAAAAGCCATTACTACCTATTTGGAAAGTGGATTGACCTTCAATTTCCTGAGAAGAGAAACCTTAGAACGCAGCAAAAGCGGAAAACTGAAACAGTTTGTTTCGTTACTAAACTAACACTATGAAAATTACCATTGTAGCCGGTGCAAGGCCGAATTTTATCAAAATTGCTCCTATCATTAAAGCTATTGAGAAAAAGCAAAACGAAGGCATTGACATCACTTACCGTTTGGTACACACCGGTCAACACTACGATAAAAACCTCAGCGATACTTTTTTTGAAGAGTTGAATATTCCGCATCCGAATGCCAATTTGGAAGTAAAAAGTGGCACGCAAGCTGAACAAACCGGTGCCATTATGGTGGCTTTTGAAAAGGAGTTACAGCAACATCCTTGTGATTTAGTGTTGGTGGTTGGCGATGTCAATTCGACTATGGCTTGTGCCATCGTGGCCAAAAAAAGTAACATCAAGGTAACTCATGTAGAAGCCGGAATTCGTTCGGGCGATATGACTATGCCGGAAGAAATTAACCGAATTGTAACCGACAGCATAACGGATTACTTTTTCACTACTTCTACCACAGCTTCGGAAAACTTACTGAAATATGGTGCCAATACCAACGATATCCATTTTGTGGGCAACGTGATGATTGATACTTTAACCCAAAACTTAAACCGAATTTCAGCGCCTGCTTTTTGGGACGAATTCGGACTAGCTACCGGGAATTACATTGTTTTAACCTTGCATCGCCCAGCTAATGTGGATGAAGCGCAATCGTTACTCACTTTGTTACAAGGTATAGATACTTTGGCCGGCGATAAGAAAATAATTTTTCCGGTACATCCGCGTACCAAAGCCATTTTAGGTGATAGGTCGCTTGCCTTGAAAAACACGCTAATGGTAGAACCGCAAGGCTATTTGAACTTTATGTTTTTGGTAAAAAACAGCTTTGCCGTAATTACGGATTCCGGTGGAATTTCGGAAGAAACTACGGTTTTGGGTGTTCCGTGTTTTACGATGCGTAACAATACCGAAAGACCCGAAACACAAACCATCGGTACCAATACCTTGGTCGGCACTTCGATAGAAAATTTAGAAAAACTATTCGGTGATTTTTTAAAGAATGGCCCGAAACCGGCAGGAATTCCAGAACTCTGGGACGGAAAAGCATCAGAACGCATCATAGAAATCCTGTTGCAAAAGTAATGGAAGAAATTCTCATTATATCCAATTATTATCCGCCCGAAAAAGGCGCAGCTGCCAATAGGATTGAGCAATTGGCGTTGAAGTTGCACCAAAATAATTATCGTGTTTCCGTGGTTTGTCCGTTAGGAAATTACCCAAAAGGAGAACTTTTTCCGGAGTACAAAGGGAAATTTTCGGTGACAGAAAACAGGGATAACATCACCGTTAATAGACTATGGATTTATCCGAGTGTGAGTAAGAATATTTTTGTTCGCATTGTTTCGGTCTTGTCCTTTTCGTTGTGTTTGTTGGGTTATTTGCTGTTTCGCAAGACACCGAAAAAAGTGGTAGTGCAATCGCCGCCATTATTGTTATCGTTTCTGTCGGTGTTGGTATTATCGCTTAAAAATAAAAAAATTATCCTCAATATTTCCGATTTATGGCCGTTAGCTGCCATAGAGCTTAAAGCAGTAAAAGCAGGCTCGTTTTCGCATAAAGTTTCATTGTTCATGGAGCGTTTCATTTACAAAAAAGCAACCGTTATAATTGGGCAATCCGAAGAGATCATCACACACGTCAAGACGATTTTCCCTAGTAAAAAAGCATTTTTGTATCGTAATTTCCCCGATCATAAATCGGATGCCTTCACCTTGAAAACCATCGAAAACGAACCGATAAGGCTGTTTTTTGCCGGACTTTTAGGGATTGCTCAAGGTGTTTCCGAATTGTGTAAGCAAATTGATTTAAAAGACTTGAATATCGAATTGCATTTGTTTGGTGACGGTGCAGAAAAAGCAGCGATTGAAGCACTCATAGCCGATGGAAAAAACCCGAAAATAGTATACCACGGCATGATGGACAGAAAGGCGTTGCACGAAACCTTGCAGACATTTGACATCGCTTTAGTACCTTTAAAAACCCGAATTTACGGTTCGGTTCCTTCGAAAATTTTTGAATACACAGCACTAGGATTTCCGGTGTTGTACTTTGGCGGCGGAGAAGGCGAAACCATAGTAGAAGAAAACCAATTAGGCTGGGTCGCTTCGGTGGGAAATTTTGAAGCGTTAAATGAAAAACTAATGGCCATAAACCAACTTAACAAAGCCGATTTGGCCCTTATGAAAACGCGCGTTTTTAATAAAGCACAGTTGGCTTTTGACTTAGATAATCAGTTGAAAGATTTGATAGGAAAAGGTGTTTTTTAATACGCTTTGTCTTCTCCTTTAAAGATATTAACCACCGTTTGGATGATGATTTTCAGGTCCATGACCATCGACCAATTTTCGATGTAAAACACGTCTAGCTTGATGCGGTTGACCATGTCTTCTTCGGTTTCAATTTCGCCACGGAAACCTTTTACCTGGGCAAGTCCTGTAATCCCCGGCTTTACGTAATGACGCACCATATACTTCTTGATTCGGCTGGCGTAGGCTTTATTTTGCGACCATAAATGCGGTCTTGGGCCAACCACCGACATATCACCTAAAAGCACATTGAAAAACTGCGGCAATTCGTCGATGCTGGTTTTGCGCATAAACTTACCCATTTTGGTAACTCTTGGGTCGTTTTTAGACGCTTCTTTTTCTGTGAAGCGATTGACCTGCATGGAGCGGAATTTATAGCAAAAGAATTCTTTTTCGTCCAATCCCGGTCGGCCTTGCTTGAAAAAAACAGGCCCTTTAGATTCCAGTTTGATCAAAATGGCCAATATAGGAATGAGCCAAGACAAGAGAAAAACAATCACAAAAAAAGAAAAAACCACATCAAAAGCTCTTTTAATACCTTTGATGAGCGGATTGTGCAATTGGGTTTTTTGTAGCGATAAAACGGGAAATAATTCGTAGTAGTCTATCTTCAGGTTTTTAGAGAAAATCTCTTTAGTATCCGGGATGAACTTGATGGCCTTTTTATGTTCGTCGGCAAATTCAACCAGGTCTTTCAGTTTTTCGTTGGAAATCTCATTCAGAGAACAATAGATTTCATCAATTTTATTGTCGATGACATATTTTTTGATGTCTTCTACACGCCCTGAAATTTCCGGATTTTGCTTCTTATCTGAAAAATAACCGTAAAATCGATAACCATAGTCCTTTCTGTTTTCAAACACTTCTTTCAAACGGATGGCTTCTGCAGTGTAACCGATAATGATGGCGTTACGGTAATTGCTCCCGGTCGTTATTCGGTACTTTTTGAGATAAATGAAAAGAAAACTTTTAAAAGCAACTATAATGACAAAACTCAGCGTTACGAAATAGGCTATGACAGTTCCGCTGAATATAGCGGTTTTGGCAAACGGGAAAAAAGCAATAACCACCAGCAGAAATATACTGAATTGTTTGATGAGTTTGGACAAGATTTCTACCGGAGTTGTAAAACGAAAGACCTCATAATACCCAACAATCACAGCGATCAATAGCCATGTAATGGTTTGATAAATGACATAATTAACTTCTGAAACGTTCAAATCTCTGAAGAAAAACAGGCTTAAAACCGTTAGCGTAATTACATCAAAAAGCACACTGATTGGTCTGATGTACTTTGAGTATCTTCCTGTTTGCTGTGCAACCATAAATACTAATGGATATATCCTTTAAAATCTTTATGCTCTTCTTTTAAAAGCTCTTCACTTGAAAGCGATTTAAAATAGTCATACGTTAATTTCATGCCTTCTTCACGAGACACTTTAGCTTCCCATCCCAAGATTTCTTTGGCTTTGGTAGTATCAGGTTGGCGCTGTAAAGGATCATTTATCGGTAGCGGATGGTAAACCACTTTTTGATTGGTTCCGGTAAGCTTGATGATTTCGTCTGCAAAATCTTTGATGGTGATTTCGTCCGGGTTACCGATGTTAACCGGATAAACATAATCTGAGTGCAACAAACGGAAAATACCTTCCACCTGATCGGTTACATAACAGAAAGAGCGGGTTTGACTTCCGTCCCCGAAAATAGTTAAGTCTTCTCCTCTCAAAGCCTGACCAATGAAAGCCGGAATTACACGACCGTCGTTAAGACGCATTCTTGGACCATAGGTATTGAAAATCCTAACAATTCTGGTTTCCACGCCATGAAAAGTGTGGTAAGCCATGGTGATGGATTCTTGGAAACGTTTGGCTTCATCATAAACGCCTCTTGGTCCGATGGTATTTACATTGCCGTAATATTCTTCTGTTTGTGGATGTACCAATGGATCTCCGTACACTTCAGAGGTTGAAGCAATCAGAATTCTGGCTTTTTTAACTCGCGCCAAACCCAACAAATTATGCGTTCCTAAAGAACCTACTTTAAGGGTTTGTATCGGAATTTTTAAATAGTCTATCGGGCTGGCCGGTGAGGCAAAATGTAGTATGTAATCTATTTTTCCCGGAACATGAACAAACTTGGTTACATCGTGGTGGTAAAATTCGAAGTTTTTTTCTTTGAATAAATGCTCGATGTTTTTTAAATCTCCTGTGATTAAATTATCCATTCCAATCACAAAGTATCCTTCGGCAATAAATCGGTCACAAAGATGAGAACCTAAAAATCCTGCGGCTCCGGTAATTAATATTCTTTTCATAATTTTTGTTCTTTTTGGGTACCTTGAAATGCAATGCCCGAATTAAAAAGGCAGTACATCATGGTGAAATAAACCACTCCTCTTTGTCTCCATAAAAATGATTCCGTCAAAAATAAACTTATCATTAGAAATGCAAAAGCAAAATGGGTAAAATCTTTCGACTGAATGGCTTTTTTTAATGTTAGCGTAATGATAATTATCAAAAGCAAGAAACCAAACACGCCCAGTTCGGCAAAATTCTGAATATACTGATTGTGGAAGTTCTTTTTTTGGTAGCCTTCTAAAGAGGCATTGCCTTGAAAAACGTTGTAAATTAATCCTTTGGCTTCGATCTTAGGATAAGAAGCATTGAGTCCGTATCCTTTCCAAAAAATGGCGTCCTCATCCAACATTTCCAGAAACAATCTGAATTGATAAACCCGAAATGCTGTACCCGGAAAAAAGTCGTTTTTATTGAACTTGTCTTGCGTCCATGCCTGTTTGATGCTGACATTGAAAAAAGTACTGTTTTTTTCTTTAGAAATAACATCGTTAACCGTACTATTGGTCATAATGGTTTCGTATTCCTGACGCAAATGATCTTTAATTTTTCCTATGAATCCTAAGGACAGTAAAAGCACCGTCATCACTATTAAATTTTTCATTCGCATTTGCTTGGAAA
>JBEBBH010000061.1:0-4857 GCA_041158485.1 Bacteroidota bacterium
ACGGCAGTTCAAAAAGATACGGTTACAGCGCAATTGCAAAAAGCGGGACGAACGAAAGAAGTGTTCAAACCTTATTCCGATTTGTATTTGAAGTTTTTGGTAACCGAATTAAAACCCTTTATTGACAAAAGATTTGCTACTGCGACTGACAAAGACAATACCTTTATTGCCGGTTCGAGTATGGGCGGATTGATTTCGTTGTATGCCATTTGCGAATATCCGCAAGTATTTGGTGCCGCGGCATGTTTGTCGACGCATTGGCCTGGTATTTTTGCGGTAGAAAACAATCCGATTCCGAACGCCTTTTATGCGTATATGCGAAAAAAACTTCCGAATCCGAAAACCAACCGAATTTACTTTGACTATGGCGACCAAACCTTAGATGCCATGTATCCGCCATTGCAGAAAATAATCGATTCAATTATGGTAGAAAAAGGATTTACCGCTGCCAATTGGACTACGCAATTCTTCCCGGGTAAAAATCATTCAGAAGAAGCTTGGGCGGAAAGGCTTCATATTCCGATGGAATTTCTACTGAGAAAATAAACCCTAGCCCATTTGATATTAAGAGGAGAATGTCCGGTGGACATTCGGCAATAACATATTTTCAATTTACAAGGAAAGTAAATTAGAAAATCAGAATCTCTAGCCCGGATAGCAGTGGAAATCCTTTTTTGTTTAGTATAAAAGCCCTTCAACTCCGATCAGGGTGACACAAAAAAGATTGGAACGGATAGCCGGAAATAGCTACAAATAAAAAACCCATTCAGTTACGAATGGGTTACTTTTTATCATGAAATTTCTCGCGTTGCTCGAAATTACATTTTGAAACGTTTTCTGTCGTTTTCGTTCAAGTAGATTTTACGCAAACGCAACGATTTAGGCGTTACCTCAACATACTCATCTTTTTGAATGTATTCCAAAGCTTCTTCTAATGAGAACTTGATGGCCGGAACGATTTTGTTTTTATCGTCGGCACCGGCAGAGCGGAAGTTGGTTAACTGTTTGGTTTTGGTGATATTGATAGTCATATCATCGCCACGAGAATTTTCTCCAACCACTTGTCCTTCGTAGATATCTTCATTCGGATCAACAAAGAATTTACCGCGATCTTGTAATTTATTGATAGAATATGGAATCGCTTTTCCGTTTTCCATAGAGATTAACGAACCGTTGATACGACCGGCAATTTCTCCTTTGAATGGTTCGTAACCAATGAAACGGTGTGCCATGATGGCTTCTCCTGCAGTAGCAGTCAACAATTGATTTCTCAAACCGATGATACCACGTGACGGGATGTTGAATTTGATAATCATGCGCTCGCCTTTGCCTTCCATAGAAAGCATTTCGCCTTTACGTACCGAAACGAACTCAACGGCTCTTCCGGATACGTGTTCCGGTAAGTCGATGGTTAATTCTTCGATTGGCTCACATTTTACGCCATCAATTTCTTTGATGATAACTTGCGGTTGTCCGATTTGCAATTCGTAACCTTCACGACGCATGGTTTCGATTAAAACCGATAAGTGAAGAACGCCACGACCGAATACCATAAATTTATCTGCAGAATCGGTATCAGCCACACGAAGTGCTAAGTTTTTCTCTAATTCTTTCGCCAAACGATCTTTGATGTGACGTGAAGTCACAAATTTACCTTCTTTACCAAAGAAAGGTGAATCGTTGATGGTGAACAACATACTCATCGTTGGCTCGTCGATAGCGATGGTTTGTAAAGCTTCCGGATTTTCGAAATCGGCAACAGTATCACCAATTTCAAAACCTTCGATTCCAACAATAGCACAAATATCTCCGGCTACTACACTTTCTACTTTTTTACGGCCCAAACCTTCAAAAGTATGTAGCTCTTTAATTCTTGATTTGATTATTTTGCCATCTCTTTTTACCAAAGAAATCGGCATTCCTTCTTTCAAAACACCTCTTTCTAAACGACCAATCGCGATACGACCGGTAAACGAAGAGAAGTCTAAAGAAGTAATAAGCATTTGTGGTGTTCCTTCGGCCACTTTTGGAGCCGGAACGTGTTCAACCACCATGTCCAACAAAGGCTCAATGTTAGTAGTAACATTTTCCCAGTGGTCTGACATCCAGTTATTTTTAGCAGAACCGTACACAGTTGGGAAATCCAACTGCCATTCTTCGGCGCCTAATTCAAACATTAGGTCGAATACTTTTTCGTGTACTTCTTCCGGCGTACAGTTTTCTTTATCTACTTTATTGATAACCACACAAGGTTTCAATCCTAAGTCGATGGCTTTTTGCAACACAAAACGGGTTTGCGGCATTGGACCTTCAAAGGCATCTACCAACAAACAAACGCCGTCGGCCATGTTCAATACGCGTTCTACTTCACCACCAAAATCGGCGTGGCCCGGAGTATCGATAATGTTAATTTTAGTGCCTTTGTACATTACAGAAACATTCTTAGACGTAATGGTAATACCTCTTTCACGCTCTAAGTCGTTGTTGTCGAGGATTAAGTCGCCCGTGTTTTCGTTTTCGCGAAAGAGTTGACAGTGGTACATAATTTTATCAACCAAAGTAGTCTTACCGTGGTCAACGTGCGCAATAATTGCAATGTTTCTGATAGATTCCATGTGTGCTTTTTTGTGGGTGCAAAGGTACACTTTATTTTCAGATAAAAAACGATAACTGAATTAGTTTACCGTTTCTTAAAATTAGTGAGAAAGTTCATAAAATCTTTGATAAGTTTTACTTCAAATTTTAAAACTAACTCTAAAATCTTTATATTTGAAGTAATGAAAAATAATTCGAATAAAATTACATTAATCTACGTCCTTATATTAATGTTTGTGGCTTTTATTGGCCATCAATTTTTTTTAGATTATACCAAAAACTCTGAAAACATTTCTTCATATTTATACATCAGAGACTTTATTTTCATCTTCATATCTGGCATCATACTTAAATTCATCTTATTGCACAACGAAAAAAACAACAAATCTGTTTTTGAAAAGCTGCAAATTACGAACAATGAAATTTTAGAATCCAACGAGCGATACGATATAGTAGCGAAAGCGACCAGCGATACGATTTGGGATTGGAAAATTGAAGACGACAGCTTTTTGTGGAATAAGGGAATCCAAGGTGTTTTCGGATACAAGAAAGAAGAAGTCGGCAAAACATCTAAATGGTGGTTTGAACGCATTCACCCTGAAGACAGCTTAAAGATGTCGGTTAAATTGTATTCCTTTTTGGAGCAAAAAACCGAAAAGTGGCAAGACGAATACCGTTTTCAATGTGCCGATGGAAGTTACAAGTACGTATTCGACAGGGGTTTTTTGGTAAAAGATAAAGATGGAAAGCCCATCCGAATGATTGGAGCCATTCAGGACGTTACCAAACAAAAAGAAGAAGAGCAACGTTTGAGATTATTGGAAACCGTAATTACGCAAACCAAAGATGCTGTAATGATTACAGATATCGACACTACTCAAAATGTGATTCCGAATATCATCTTCGTTAACTCGGCTTTTACCGACATGACCGGCTATACGGCTGAGGAAGTCATTGGAAAATCGCCTATCATGTTCATTGGAGCAAAATCGGATATGTTGGAATTTGACAAATTAAAAACCGCCATTCAAGAATACAGAGAATGTTTTGTAGAAACTATCAATTATAAGAAAAACGGCGAGGAATTCTGGAATAACTTTTCCATGATTCCGGTAACAGATAAAGACGGAGAACATTCCCACTGGATTTCGATTCAGAGAGATGTAACCGAAGAAAAAAACAAAGAAAAAGAGCGGGAACAACTGATTCGGGAGTTGACACAAAACAACAAGGACTTAAAACAGTTCTCCTACATTACGTCACACAACCTTCGAGCGCCATTATCAAATTTAACCGGTTTGTTAAACCTGGTAGAAGATATGGATATAGAAGATCCGGAATTGAAAGAGATTATTACAGGATTTACAAAATCGACACATCTTTTAAACGAGACCATCAACGACTTAGTTAAGGTGGTAATTATAAAAGACAATCCTTCTATACACAAAGAGAAAGTACTGATTAAAGAGATTTTTGAAAATGTTTTCAATCAGCTGAGTTTCTTGATAGGATTACACAAACCCATACTTAAAATAGATTTGGAAGAGGTTTCGATTTTAAACATCAACAAGTCCTATTTAGAGAGTATTTTTTTAAATTTACTAACTAACGCCATAAAATATCGTTCGGAGAACCGACAGTTAAAAGTAAACATCTCCTCTAAAGTAGAAGATGATAATTTAGTTTTAACCTTCAAAGACAATGGTGTAGGCATTGATTTGGTTAGAAACAGAGATAAAATTTTTGGTTTGTACCAAAGATTCCACAACCACCCCGACAGTAAAGGTTTAGGCTTGTATTTGGTAAAATCACAAGTAGAAGCCATGGGTGGCACTATCAATGTGGAAAGTACGGTTGGAAAAGGAACCACTTTCACCATTATATTTAAAAACAATTAATGATTATGTTGGAACAGATTTATTGCGTAGATGATGACGTTATCACTTTAATGCTTTGCAAAAAAGTGATTCAACGGGCTGATTTTGCCAAGGAAATACTAACGGCTACTAACGGAGAGGAAGCTATCTTATTCTTTAAAGAATTAGCAGCACAACCTGCTCCATCTTATCCCAGTTTAACCTTTTTAGACTTGAACATGCCTATTATGAACGGCTGGGAATTTTTGGATCAGTATTTAAAAAGCGGTTATAATGAAATCTTCCCAGGTGCCAAGTTTATCGTTTTATCTTCAACCATAGATCCGCAAGATGTAGAAAAAACGAAAAACTACCCTATGGTGGTCGATTTTTTATCCAAACCAAT
>JBEBBH010000062.1:0-8252 GCA_041158485.1 Bacteroidota bacterium
ACAACTATTTCAAACAAGGCTTGTTGCAAAAGACCGATGTGCTTAACGTGCAAGTGCGAGTTAACGATATTTCAAATCAGCTACAATACGCCAAAAGTAATGTCCAAAATGCTTCGGATTATTTGGGGTTCTTAATTAATGAAGATACCCAAGGAAAAACATTCAAACCGTCGGAAGCCTTAGACAACGAAATTAAAGTTGAAGTTGTTGATTGGCAATTGTCCGACAATCGAAAAGATATTCAAGCGATGCAAAAATCCTCGGAAGCATACCAAAAAATGCTGACCATGAGCAAAATGAGTTTCTTACCCAGATTGAATGCTTTCGGAAGTTACGAGTTGTACGACCGTCAGTTTTTGGGAACAGCGGCCAAAGGGTATTTGGTCGGCGCACAATTGTCGTGGAATCTGTTCGACGGCTTTAAATCCATCGGTAAATATGACAAAGCCAAAGCTGATTTCCAAAAAGCCAGTCTCGAAACCGAGCAGTACAAAAAACAAAGCCAACTCGAATTCAACAAAACCAATCGCCAGCTGAAAGACGCCGAAAACAAAGTTGGTTTGTCACAATTGGCTTTCGAACAAGCGCAAGAAGCCTATCGCATTCGCCAAAACCGATTTGCCCAAGGCCTGGAAAAAACCACCGATTTACTGGTTTCCGAAACCCAAATGATTCAGAAAGAATTGGAGCATCTGCAAGCGGTTTTTGAATACAAATTTACATTAGAGTATTTACAGTTTTTAACTAAATGAGAAGTTAGAAAATAGAACAAAGAGAAAAGACAAAAAATATAATTATGAAAAAAACAATAATCACACTTGCCGCTTCAACATTTTTATTTCTTTCCTGCGGAAAAGACCGAAAAGAAGTTACAGATAATACTGCGGCTATTGCTGTAAAAGTGGCCGGAAATACCGCTGCTACAAACAGTTCTTTTGTAACTGCGAGTGGTAAAATTGAAGCCGAAAACAGTGCTAACGTCAGCACCCGAATGATGGGATATGTGACCAAAGTATCTGTGAAAGTCGGACAAAAGGTCAATGCCGGTCAACTTTTGGTTAGCATCAACAGCACCGACTTACAAGCGAAAAAAGCCCAAGTTGACGCGTCTATTTTACAAGCCACAGCCGCTTTTAACAATGCTAAAAAAGACTATGAAAGATTCACCGCTTTATTCAATCAACAAAGCGCTTCTCAGAAAGAGTTAGACGATATGACGTCGCGTTACGAAATGGCCAAAGCCGGATTGGAAGCGGCTAAACAAATGCGAAACGAAGTCGTGGCGCAATTCGGATACAGCAATATCACCGCACCTTTTTCCGGAGAAATAACCAACACCTTTGTCAAAGAAGGCGATATGGCCAATCCCGGAATGCCGTTGGTGAGTATCGAAGGCGCTTCCCGTTTACAAGTGACCGCTATGGTTTCGGAAAGTGATATTGCGAACATTCATAATAACATGACCGTGAACGTTTTGGTAAAATCTATTAATAAAGCAGTCAACGGAAAAGTAACGGAAGTCAGTAGTTCAGCTAAAAACACGGGCGGACAATATTTGGTAAAAATCAACTTGACCCAAACTGACAAAGCTATTTTATCAGGCATGTTTGTGAATGTCCAATTTCCGATAGCCAATAAAACGCAAACGACTGCTTCAACAGATAAAGTTTTAGTGCCTGAAAGCGCTTTGGTCAAGCAAGGACAACTCACCGGAATTTACACTATCGGTAACGGCAATACAGCCATTTTAAGATGGTTACGCATCGGTAAAACCTTTGGCAATCAAGTAGAAGTGTTGTCCGGATTATCGGCTGAGGAACAATATATTATTTCGGCAGAAGGGAAACTGTTCAACGGAGCGAAAGTTAAATTGAACTAATTCATTTTCAAATTTTCAAATCATCACATTTTCAAATTCAATAAAAATGCAAGAAGGTATATCAGGTAAAATCGCCCATTTTTTCATCAATTCGAAGTTAACGATATTGTTAATGGTGGGTTTGATGATTATAGGCGTCTACAGTTCGTTTCTGATTCCGAGAGAAGAAGAACCGCAAATTAATGTGCCGATGGCTGACGTCATGGTTGGTTATCCGGGTGCGAGTCCGAGTGAAGTGGAAAGTCGTGTAGTAAAACCGTTGGAAAAAATTCTTTCCAATATCAAAGGCGTAGAACACGTGCACAGTATGGCCATGAACGGACAAGCGATGTTGATTGTCCAGTTTTTTGTTGGGCAAGATGTGGAACGCTCGTATGTGAAATTGTACGACGAGTTGGCCAAACACGAAAATATGTTCCCGCAAGGTGTGTACAAACCGATGGTCAAAACACGTTCTATAGACGATGTTCCAATGTTGGGATTAACGTTGTGGAGCGAAAAATTGAACGATTTTGAAATCCGTCAAATTGCGGAAGAAGTCACTTCGGAAATCGAAAAAGTCAAAGATGTAGCCATCACCAAAGAAATTGGTGGTAGAAACCGCGAGGTGAAAGTGGTGTTAGACAAAGACAAAATGGCCGAAAATGGGGTAGATGCTTTGGGTATTATGCAAATGATTCAAGCCAACAACGGCAGCTCGCAATCAGGAAGTTTTGTAGCTTCTGATAAAGAATATTTATTGACTACCGGTGAGTTTTTACAAACCGCCGAAGATGTCGAAAACTTGGTGGTTGGTGTCAATGCCAATATGCCGGTGTATTTAAAACAAGTCGCTTCAGTACAAGACGGACCTTCAACACCAAGAAGTTATGTGTCTTTCGGATACGGAAAAGCGAATGAAAAATTTGCCAAAAACAACTCGGAATATCCGGCGGTAACCATTTCCATCGGTAAGGTAAAAGGTGCCGATGCGATGAAAATATCCGAAAAGATTTTGGAGAAAGTCGAACATCTCAAGCAAACGCTTATCACTGATGATGTTCATGTAGAAGTAACTCGTAATTACGGTGAAACCGCTTCAGATAAAGTAGGTGAGTTGTTATTACACTTAGGAATTGCAATTATCGCGGTAACCATTTTAGTAATGTTAGCCATGGGCTGGCGCGGTGGTTTGGTAGTGTTTTTCTCGGTGCCGTTAACGTTTGCCTTAACATTGTTTGCTTACTATATGTTGGGCTATACGCTAAACCGTATCACTTTATTCGCTTTGGTGTTTGTAGTTGGAATAGTGGTAGACGACAGTATCATCATCGCCGAAAATATGCACCGTCACTTTAAAATGAAACGCTTGCCGTTCAAACAAGCCGCGATTTATGCGATTAACGAAGTCGGAAATCCAACTATTTTAGCCACGTTCACTGTTATTGCCGCAATTTTACCAATGGCATTTGTATCTGGTATGATGGGACCCTATATGAGTCCGATGCCGATTGGTGCTTCTATTGCGATGTTATTGTCGTTGTTTGTAGCTTTAACCGTAACGCCGTATTTAGGGTATCATTTATTACACGAAAAAGAAGAGCAAGAGCACAAAGCCGAACAAGGATTAGAAACCTCTTGGATATACAAAGTATACAGCAAAATGGAACGTCCATTTTTGGAAAGTTCTAAAAAACGCCGTTTGATGTTAGGCATTACCGTATTGTTACTTTTAGGTTCGGTATTGATGTTCTTTACGAAATCTGTGGCTGTGAAAATGTTGCCGTTTGACAATAAAAACGAATTCCAAGTCGTCATCGACATGCCGGAAGGAACTACGCTAGAAAGAACTGCTGCCGTAACTCAAGAAATTGCACAATACCTGTCTACGGTTCCCGAAGTGGTGAATTACCAAAACTATATTGGTACTTCGGCCCCTATTACGTTTAACGGTTTGGTCCGCCATTACGATATGCGTGGTGGTAGCAATATGGCAGATATTCAGGTGAATTTGTTGCACAAAGAAGACCGCGCTTTGCAAAGTCACGACATCGCCAAAATCGTCCGTCCCGAAATTCAAAAAGTTGCTAAAAAGTACGGCGCTAACGTAAAAATTATCGAGGTGCCACCCGGACCTCCGGTATTATCCACTCTAGTAGCCGAAATTTACGGTCCGGATTATAAAGAGCAGATTAAAGTCGCGAATCAAGTCAAAGACATCTTAGAAAACACCACCGATATCGTGGATGTCGATTGGATGACGGAAGATGACCAAGTCGAATACCGTTTGGAAGTCGACAAAGAAAAAGCGATGTTAAACGGCATTGCGCCGCAGCAAGTGGTAGGCAATTTGACTTATTTGTTAAAAGAATATCCGGTGTCTAATTTATACGACGAAGATTCCAATGATAATGTAGGCATTGTATTGGCTTTAGATGACAAAGACAAAACGAGTTTGCAAGACATTCAGAGTTTAAAAATTAAAGGTAATCGTGGCAATGTGGTTCCGGTAAGCGATTTGGTAAAAGTGGTACAAGATACTTTGCAAAAAACCATTTACCGCAAAGACCAAAAAAGAGTAGTGTATGTAACGGCTGATATGGCCGGTGCTTTGGAAAGTCCTGTATACGCTATTTTAGGAATGAACGAAAAGCTTCAAAAAATGCAATTGCCGAAAGGGTATAAGGTCAACGAATTGTACATGGAACAACCTTCGGATGAAAGTGATTTCACCGTAAAATGGGATGGCGAGTGGCAAATTACCCTAGAAGTGTTCCGCGATTTGGGCGCTGCATTCCTAATCGTAATTGTTATCATTTACATGTTGATTGTGGGTTGGTTCCAAAATTTCAAAACCCCAATGGTGATGATGATGGCGATTCCACTTTCCTTAGTCGGAATTGTGTTAGGTCACTGGTTATTGGGCGCTTTCTTTACCGCTACTTCTTTTATCGGAATGATTGCTTTGGCCGGTGTTATGGTACGAAATTCGGTATTGCTTATCGATTTTATTGAAATCCGATTGAACGATGGTATTCCGTTGAAACAAGCCATTATTGAAGCCGGAGCAGTGCGAACCACACCAATTTTACTAACCACAGGAGCGGTTGTAATCGGAGCTTCTATTATTTTATTTGATCCGATATTCCAAGGGTTGGCAATTTCGTTAGTATTTGGTGCGATTGTGTCTACCTTACTGACGTTGATTGTGGTTCCGTTGATTTATTACATTACCGAGAGAAAAAAATGGGAATCAAATTCCAATGAAAAATAATAACTTTAAGATTGTACAAATGAAACTTTTAATCATAACCGCTATAGCTGAATTTGAAAAAGAAGTGAAGCAAATTTTAAAAAAAGCAGCCGTAAAAAAATACTCTTATAATACTGTGACAGGTTTTAGAGATGCCACTGAGGAAGATGTTGAATCAAATTGGTTCGGGACAGCAATGACCCAAAATGAATCTTTGATGTTTTATGCTTTTACAGAAAATGAAAATGTAACTATCGTTTGTGATGCGGTTAAGGCATTCAATGATTCTCAGGAAACAATGTCGAATATTCATGTCGCTATTCTCAATATAGAAAAGACTAACTAAAAAAAGATATCATGAAAAACAGAATTATCAGAGCTGTCGCAGGAATTTTTATCTTAATCAGTTTAATATTGGCGATTTATGTCAATCAAAATTGGTTGTGGTTTACCGCTTTTGTCGGTGCCAATTTACTGCAATCTTCCATCACTAAATGGTGTTTGATGGAAGACATACTGACAAAATTGGGCGTCAAAGACTAAGAATTAAGCCACCTTCGGGTGGTTTTTTTATGCTACATTTAACAAATGCATTACATTTGGTAACATTTTATTTAAAATGAAGTCCAATAGCCATTTAAAAACAATACTATGAAATTACTAACCAAACTAACCATAGGGTTATTTTCAGCTGCTTTATTGGTAAGTTGTAACCAAAAAGAAGCCGATTTTATCGATCCTTTGGTAACTAACCGAGATACGACTGTCAATCCGGGAGATGACTTTTTTATGTATGCCAACGGTGGTTGGTTCAAACGAAATCCGATTCCGGACAGCGAAAGAAGTAACGGGATTTTCCGAACTATAGGCGATACCATCAATTCGCAAATCAAACAAATTTGTGAAAAATCAGCTAAGATGACTGATGCGCCTAAAGGTAGTAACGAACAAAAAATTGGCGATTTCTATGCTTCCGGGATGGACACGCTGCAAATTGAAAAAGTAGGGCTATCTCCTTTAAAATCCGATTTAAGCCGAATCAAAGCTATCAGCGATGTGCCTTCTTTATTGAATACGATTGCTTACTTGCATACTATCGGAGCCAATCCGGCTTTTTCGTTGTATGTGGGTCAAGACGATAAAAACAGCGCCAAATACGCCATCTTTTTAGGACAAGGCGGACTAGGATTGGGCAACCGTGATTACTATTTCAATACTGATAAAGAAACAGTAAATATTCGTGCCGAATACGTAAAGCATTTGGAAAAAATGGGATTGTTGATGGGCAAATCGCCTGAGGCTGCCAAAGCCAACGCTTTAATAATTATGAAATTGGAAACCGAATTGGCTCAAAATTCCCGCAAGTTAGAGGCGCTTCGTGATCCGATTAAAAATTACAACAAAATGGGTATAGCCCAAATCAATGCGGCGACTACAAATATCGATTGGAAAACCATGACGGCTAACATCGGAATTAAAAATGCGGATACCGTCATTGTAGGCCAACCGGAGTTTTACAAAGCGTTGAATCAAATGGTGAAAAGCTACACCATTGAAGATTGGAAAACGTATTTAGAATGGGATTTGGTGAATTCCTACGCTTCGTATTTGCATAATGCCATCGAGAAGCAAAACTTCTATTTCTACTCAACCGTTATGAGTGGCGTAAAAGAACAAAAACCACGATGGAAACGTATAGTGGAGCAAACTGATGGCGCTTTGGGTGAATTGATTGGACAAGTATATGTAAAAGACTATTTGCCGGAAGGTTCTAAAGAAAAACTACTCGAAATCGGGAATAACATCAGAACGGTTTATGCAGAGCGCATTAAAAAGTTGGATTGGATGAGTGAAGAGACCAAGAAAAAAGCACTATACAAGTTGAGTAAAATTGTCATGAAAGTAGGTTATCCCGATAAATGGAAAGACATGAGTAGCGTAAGTATCAACAGAGGAACGTATTTGGCGAATGTCATGGCTACCAATAAATGGTCGATTAAAGAAATGGTTTCCAAATTCGGTAAACCGGTAGATCGCACCGAATGGGGTATGTATCCGCAAACCTATAATGCATATTACAGCCCGAGTAATAATGAAATTTGTGTACCGGCTTGTAATATTTTAGTTCCGGGATTTGAAGGCAGAATGCCGGATGATGCGGTGTTGTACGGTATTATCGGCGGTTCTACTTTTGGTCACGAAATCACCCACGGATTTGACGACCAAGGTAGTCAATACGATGAAAAAGGCAACTTAAACAATTGGTGGACAGCCGAAGATTTGAAAAAATTCAAAGCCAAAACCAAGTTAATTGTGGAGCAATTCAGTCAGTTTGAAGCTTTACCGGGCAAATTTGTAAACGGTGATGCTACACAAGGGGAAAACATAGCCGATTTGGGTGGTGTGGTTATGGGATTTGAAGCCTTTAAGAAAACGCCTCAATACCAAAACAAACAAAAAATCAGTGGTTTGACACCGGAGCAACGTTTCTTCTTGGCTTACGGTTATGCTTGGATGGTCAACATCAAACCCGAAGCTTTGGCCAATCAGTTGTTAACCGATGTACACGCGCCGGCTAAGTTCAGAATCAACGGACCGTTGCAAAACAATCCGGATTTTCATAAAGCCTTCAACATCAAACCGGGTAATAAAATGCGAAGACCGGACAACTTGAAAGTTGAAATTTGGTAATAAAAAAAATCCCTAATCGTTTGATTAGGGATTTTTTTATTTAACGGTGTTGGCTTCGAGATACCTGTCGGTGACTTTCTTCCAATTAATGACTTTAAAAAACGCTTCGATGTATTTTTTGCGTTTGTATTGGTAATCCAAGTAATAGGCGTGTTCCCAAACATCCAAACACAAAATAGGCGTACCTTTTACAACTTGGTTAGGCATCAAAGGATTGTCTTGATTAGCTGTTGCGGTAACCGATAATTTACCGGCTTTATCTACTACCAACCAAGCCCAACCGGAACCAAATTGTTTCTCAGCGGCATCAGCGAATTGGTTTTTAAATACTTCAAAAGAACCAAAATCTCGCGTGATAACTGTGGCTAAGGTATCTTTAGGTTCGCCGCCACTTTTGGGTGCCATGCCTTCAAAAAATAGCGTATGATTGTAATAGCCACCAGCATTGTT
>JBEBBH010000063.1:0-11461 GCA_041158485.1 Bacteroidota bacterium
CCAAACCGAACCGTAAACCGCTACGATATTTTCAACAACAAAGGCATCACAATTCACAATTTCAAAGCCAATGGCGTTACGGCTATTGAATTTAAAAGCAATATTTCAGGGAAAACCGACGGCAAATTGCTGAGTTATTATGTGGTAGATAATATCCCGCTGGAACTCGAATTCTCCATTCCGGTCAACCAAAAATTGGATTTAGACTTGGTGGAAAGTTCCTTCGATTTGTTAACCAATCCGCTATTCAGCGTAGCCAAAAGAAAAACCTGGATGATTCCGACACCTTTTGTGCTTAATGATGCAGTAATGATTCGCCAAAAACTGAAAGCCTCCGCAAAACCGGCCGAACCTGTTACCCAAAATTACCGCCGAGCTACGACTAAAGACAGTATTTCAGTGGCTAATGACAGTCTGCGCCGATGAAAAAAATCAGTATCTTAGGTTGTGGTTGGTTGGGATTACCGCTCGCCAAATCGCTTGTAGCTCAAGGTTTTTCGGTTAAAGGTTCTACCACTTCCGAAGCGAAATTAGCCGTTTTGGAATCGGCCAATATTCAAGCTTATTCCATTTGCTTGGCAGAAAACAAAGTCATTGGTAACATAACGGCTTTTTTATCGGAATCCGAAATTTTAATTATCGATATTCCGCCCAAACTCAGAGGCGACAGTGCCGAGAATTTTGTGTCGAAAATAGCGACGCTTATCCCTTTTATAGCACAATCGACGGTCAATCACGTGGTGTTTATCAGTTCGACTTCAGTCTATACCGACGACAACACCATCGTGACCGAAAACAGTCAACCCAAACCCGATACCGAAAGCGGCAGACAATTGTTGGCTACAGAAAGGGTATTGCAAGACAACACCAACTTTAAAACTACAATCATTCGATTTGGCGGATTGATAGGCGAAAACCGACATCCGATACATTTTTTAGCCGGCAGAAAAAACCTGGAAAACCCCAAGGCACCAATTAATCTAATCCATCAAAACGATTGCATCGGCATCATCGAAGCGGTCATTGCCCAAAATGCCAAGGGCGAAGTTTTTAATGCTGTAGCGCCACATCATCCTTCCCGAAAAGACTATTACACCCAAAAAGCAGTAGCATTAGGTTTGCCATTACCGGAGTTTGAGGAAGAAAAAGCATCGGTTGGAAAAATCATTGTAAGCGAAAAAATCACTACTGTTTTAGATTATACTTTTAAAAATTCAAACTTATAAATTTACGCAACAAGCATAAAAAAACCTCAAGCCATAACTTGAGGTTTTTATTTTTTACCAAATTTTCACTCTCTTTTCCGGAGCGAGGTACATTCCGTCGCCCGGTTTGATGCCAAAGGCTTGGTGGAAGGTATCTAAGTTTAACAACGGTACATAAGCGCGGTACATGCCCGGCGAATGCGGATCGGTTTTGACTTGGTTCTTAATCGCTTCATCTCGCATTTTGCTTCTCCAAATGGTAGCCCAAGAAATAAACAAACGTTGTTCCGGCGTAAAACCGTCAATTAAGCCCGGATTGCCGTTTTCTTTTAAGTACAATTGCAAACCATCGTAAGCCGCATTGATACCGCCTAAGTCGCCTATGTTTTCCCCTAAAGTAAATTTACCGTCTACTTTAGTTCCCGGTAGTGGCTCTAATGCTGAGTATTGATCCGCCAAAGCGGTTCCTAAAGCTGTAAATTGTTTCAAATCTTCATCGGTCCACCAATTCACCAGATTACCATCAGCATTGTATCTTGACCCTGAATCGTCAAAACCATGGGAGATTTCGTGACCGATAACTGCGCCAATTCCACCATAATTTACCGCTTCATCCGCTTTGTAATCGTAAAACGGCGGTTGCAAAATAGCAGCCGGGAATACAATTTCGTTATTAGAAGGATTGAAATAAGCGTTCACCGTTTGCGGTGACATGCCCCATTCTGTTTTGTCTACCGGTTTGCCCATTTTTTCAACATTCTTTTTAAAACTCCAATTGGCAATGTTCATGGCGTTGTCAAAATAGGTTCCGCCTTCTTCCGGACTTTGGATGGCCAGTGCTGAATAATCTTTCCACTTATCAGGATAACCGATTTTGATGGTCATTTTATTCAACTTCTCGATAGCACTCAATTTGGTTTGAGGCGACATCCAAGTTAGGTTGTTGATGCGCATTTCATAAGCCTTGATTACATTTTTAATCATGTTTGCCGCTTTGGTTTTGGCTTCGGCAGGGAACATTTTTTCTACGTATAATTTCCCTAAAGCTTCACCGGTAGCACCGTTAATGACTTGCAACGCTCTTTCTTTTCGAGGACGTTGTTTAATGGCACCGCTTAGGGTTTTGCTGTAAAATTCCCAATTGGCTGTTTCCAATTCGGTCGATAATTTTCCGGCGGCGTCATTGAGTAAGGTCCAACGCATATACGCTTTCCAGTCTTCTAATTTATTTTCGGTAAAGATGGTTTGCAAAGCTTCCATGTAGCGCGGTTGCGACACAATGACTGTGTCCACTTTTGGCAATCCTAAACCGTTGATATAACTTTCCCACTGTATGGCCGGGGTTAACTTTTGCAAGTCGGCCACCGTCATTGGATTGTAGGTTTTTCTGCGGTCTCTGCGTTCCACTCTGTCCAATCTTGGCTTTGACATGGCAATTTCTAAAGCCAAAATATTCTCGGCATTTTTCTGAGCTACTTGCGGTTTTTCGCCCAAGAAAGCCAACATTCTGGCTACGTGAGCCACATATTTTTGTCTTTTTTCTTTGGAATCGGCATCATCAGAAACGTAATAATCTCTGTCGGGCAAACCCAAAGAACCCGGTCCAACATTCACCACATTACGATTGCTGTTTTTGGCATCGGTACCAACACCTACACCAAAAAAGCCAATGCCGCCTTTAGGAGCCATTTCCAACATTAATTTTTGTAAATCGGCTACCGATTTTACTTTGTTGATTTTGTCCAAATACGGTTTTAAAGGTTTGATACCGGCTTTGTTTCGGGCCACGGTATCCATGATGCTACGGTACAAATTGATGGCTTTACCTTGATCGGTATTGGATTTATAGGCCGGATTTTTAGCGGCCTCTTCTAAGATAGCCAACGCATCAACATCAGTCTTTTGACGCAATTCATCAAAACTTCCCCAACGGGTACGATCGGCCGGAATCTCGGTATTCTTTACCCAAGTTCCGTTGACAAAATTGAAAAAGTTATCGTTTGGGCGAACCGATTTATCCATCAATGACGTATCAATGCCCGGTTTTTTTTCTTGCGCCTGCAGGGGCTTTGTTCCTAAGGCTACCAAAGCCACAAACAATACTTTGGAAATGGTATTTTTCTTCATAGGTTTAAAATAAGTTAGACTTACAAATGTATCGATTATGATGTCACAATCGAATTTTTAACAAAATTATAAGTCTTGATTAGCGACTTATCGTTACAATTGTGAAGGTGCTTTTGTACTTTTGCTAAAAAAAAATCAAATGTTGGATTTTATCAAAAAATACCGGATTTTAATCATCACATTTATACTGTTTTCTATAGTAACAGTTTCCTTATTCTACAACGCTTTAAAACCTAAAAAGACCTTACCGATTTACAATCCGGCCGATGTTAATCCGGAATTGGTAGACAGTACGGTTCAGTTTGTGGCAAAATACCACACTATAGCCGACTTTTCTTTTACCAACCAAAACGGTAAAACCGTTACCCAAAAAGATTATGAAGGGAAAATTTATGTAGCCGATTTTTTCTTTACCACCTGCGGCTCTATCTGCCCTATCATGACCACGAATATGATTGACGTTCAAAAAGCGTTTGCCGATAATCCTAAAGTGATGATTCTTTCTCATACCGTTACACCCGAAATTGACAGCGTTCCGGTGTTGAAAAAATATGCCTTGGAAAAAGGTGTAATCGATTCGAAATGGAACTTGGTTACCGGCGATAAAAAAGACATTTACAGCATGGCGCGCAAATCGTATTTGGCCGTTAAACTTGGTAAGCCTGAAGAATTATACGATATGGTTCACACCGAGAACTTTGTTTTAGTGGATGCTGAAAGACGGGTTCGCGGCTTTTATGACGGTACGAAGAAAGAAGAAGTCAAAAAGTTAATTGAAGACATTCAGTGGCTATTAACAGAAGATAAAAATTAGTTAAACTGATATTTATCATTCCGTTTTCTTTTTTTATCGCTACTTTTGCAATCTTAATTCAATCTAAATAAGTATTGAAAACTACCGTTGACTTACTAAAAATAGGAGACAAAGCCATCATCACACATGTGGATTTGGATAAAATTCCGTTAAAACTTTTGGAAATGGGTTGCTTGCCCGACAATGAGTTGGAAATTATTCAAATCGCACCGCTAGGCGATCCTATTTACCTTAATGTAAACAACGGTTCTCATTTGGCCATTCGCAAAGAAACCGCTCATGAAATTGAAGTAGAAATCCTCGAACCTTAAAAACATGAGCATTCAAAACATTACTGTAGCGCTTATTGGCAATCCGAACACCGGAAAAACCTCTGTTTTTAATGAACTCACCGGTTTAAACCAACAGGTTGGGAATTATCCCGGAATTACGGTGGACAAAAAATTGGGGTTTTGTAAACTGCCCAATAACATTAAGGCGAACATACTGGATTTGCCCGGAACGTACAGTTTGAATGCGAGTTCGATTGATGAAAATGTGGTCATCGAATTGTTATTAAATAAAAACGACAAACTCTTCCCTGATGTAGCCGTTGTAGTTACGGATGTTGAAAACCTGAAGCGAAACTTACTGCTTTTCACCCAAATTAAGGATTTGGAAATTCCAACTATTTTGGTGATCAACATGGTAGACCGTATGAAAGCCAAAGGCATTTCGTTGGATATTCCTTTTTTGGAAGCCCAATTGAAAACCAAGGTTGTCTTGGTGAGCACTCGAAAAGGCAACGGTATTGACCAACTGAAAAACGCTATAGTCGACTATAAAAACTTATCTACAGAACCCTGTTTGAATGCTTCTGTAATTGATCCGGAGTATTTTGATAAACTCCGAACTGCATTCCCCGATCAATTGTTGTACAAACTTTGGTTGGTGATTACCCAAGACGTGAATTTCATGAATTTGGAACGAAAGGAAATGGAAAGTTCCTTTGCCAAATCGCATGCCGACTTAAAGCGATTGCAACAAAAAGAAACCATTAAAAGGTATCAGTTTATCAATGATACTTTAAAAATCGGACAAAAAATAGATCTTTCTTCAGCCTCGGATTGGCGTTTGAAACTCGATAAAATCCTGACGCACAAAATTTACGGCTACGCGATTTTCTTTGGTATTTTATTCTTGATTTTTCAATCCATTTTTGACTGGTCGAGCCTTCCTATGGAATTTATTGACAGTACTTTTGCTAATTTGGCCAATTACGCCAAAACGCACATGGCGCCGGGTGAACTGACCAATTTGATTAGTGAAGGAATTATTCCGGGTATTGGTGGTATCGTGATTTTTATCCCGCAAATTGCCTTCTTGTTTTTGTTTATTTCCGTTTTAGAAGAAAGTGGTTACATGAGCCGCGTGGTCTTTTTAATGGACAAAATCATGCGCCGCTACGGCCTTTCCGGAAAAAGTGTCGTCCCTTTAATTTCAGGAACGGCTTGTGCAATTCCGGCCATTATGAGTGCCCGAAATATTGAAAATTGGAAAGAAAGATTAATTACCATACTAGTTACTCCTTTTATAACTTGCTCCGCACGCTTACCGGTTTATGCCATTTTAATTGCATTAATCATTCCGGAAAAAAGGGTGTTGGGCATCTTTAGTCTACAAGGTGGCACATTAATGTTACTGTATTTGCTTGGCTTTGGTATGGCGATTTTTTCGGCTTATCTTTTAAATAAAATACTCGACCTCAAAACCAAGTCGTATTTTGTAGTGGAAATGCCAAACTACAAATTGCCATTGTTTAAAAATGTAGCCATCAACGTGGTAGAAAAAACCAAATCGTTTGTATTAGGTGCCGGAAAAATCATTCTGACCTTATCCATAATTTTATGGTTTTTAGGCTCTCACGGTCCGGCCAAAGGATTTGACAACGCAGAAAGCTTGGTCATCAAAAAAGTCAAAGCTGAAAATCGTTTGGATGATGTAGCCTACCTCAACGACCAAATCAGCGCCCACAAATTAGAGAACTCTTATATCGGTATTATGGGAAAATCCATTGAGCCGGTTATTGAACCGTTGGGTTACGATTGGAAAATCGGAATTGCAGTCGTGAGCTCTTTTGCTGCCCGTGAAGTCTTCGTTGGTACTTTAGCAACCATATACAGTGTTGGCAGCCACAGCGAAGAAGAAACCACCATCAAAAATCGTATGAATGCCGAAATTCATCCGGACGGCACCAAAGTATTCAACTTTGCTACAGGAGTTTCACTTTTACTCTTTTACGCCTTTGCCATGCAATGTATCAGTACTTTAGCCATTGTAAAAAGAGAAACCAATAGCTGGAAATGGCCAGCAATTCAGTTGGTTTTTATGAGCGGCTTTGCTTATCTTTCTTCCTTAATTGCCTACCAACTTTTGAAGTAATATTTATCCTTTTAAGACTAAAAATATTTCTAAAATTTTCTTATTTATATTTTGTCTAAATAAAAATACAAAGTATCTTTGCCGCGTTGATTTAATCTAAATAAAAATGCGACGTTTATCCTTTTTGCTCATCTCCCTATTAGCAACCTATACCTTAAAAGCCCAAGACCAATTTGAACCCGAAGCCAACGACACCGTTAAAAGATTAGCTCCGGTAATCATCATTCCGAAACAACAAAGTCCGGAAAGAATGCCTGAAACCAAAGACAACGTATTGTTTTCGGGAAAAAAGAATGAAGTATTAAAGTTATCCAACATCAACGGTAACTTAACCAATAATAACGCCCGTGAAATTTTTGCCCGTATTCCGGGAGTAACTGTTTGGGAAAACGACGGTTCCGGTATTCAAATCAACGTTGGCGTACGCGGCTTGAGTCCGAACAGAAGTTGGGAACTCAACACCCGCCAAAACGGTTACGATATTTCTTCTGATGTTTTCGGTTATCCGGAAGCATATTACAATCCGCCGTTAGAAGCCGTAGAAACCATCAGCTTGGTGCGTGGCGGTGCTTCGTTGCAATTCGGACCACAATTTGGTGGTACTTTAAACTATATCTTAAAAAGAGAAAACAACAAAAAGTTCTCTTTCGAAACCCAAAACACAGTAGGCAGTTATGGCCTAATGAGCAGTTATAATGCCCTTGGCGGTAAATACAAAAAGTTCTCTTATTATGTATACAACCATTCTCGCAGTGGCGATGGTTGGAAAGAAAACAGCGAGTACACCGTGAGAAATACCCATGCTTTTGCTGCATACCGCTTTACAGAAGACACCAAACTTTCGGCGGAATACACCAATATGGATTACAAAATGCAACAAGCCGGTGGTTTAACCGATGAGCAGTTTAACAATGATCCGCGTCAGTCGCTAAGAGAAAGAAACTGGTTTGGGACGCCGTGGAATTTATTCTCCATTCACTTAGAAACTAAAATCAGTGACCGATTGACTTCTGACACGAAGTTATTCGGACTTATCGGAGAGCGCAACAGTGTTGGTTTTACCGCTGCTCCAAATGTGGAAGATGCTATCAATCCGGCAACTAACGATTACGCCAACAGAAGAGTAGATCGCGATTACTATAAAAACTTCGGCTTGGAAAACCGCAACGTTTTCAAATACAAATTGGGTAAAATTGACAACAATTTAGCTTTTGGCGTTCGTTTGTACAAAGCGAATACCGAACGCAAACAAGAAGGAAGAGGCACCACCGGATCTGATTTTGATTTGTCGATTGACGGCGAATTTGCACGCGACTTAGATTTCACCACCGAAAACGTAGCGCTATTTGCGGAAAACCAATTCAAAGTAACTGAAAAATTCAGCGTAACTCCGGGTGTTCGTTACGAATACATTAAATCGGAGGCCGAAGGAAGATTTGGCATCAGCGGTGGAAACGACGTGGCTTTACCCAATAAAACCATCTCGAGAAACCAACCTTTATTCGGTTTAGGCTTGGAATACAAATTCAGAACCACCAATGTTTACGCCAACATTACTCAGGCTTACCGTCCGGTATTGTTCTCCGATTTGACGCCTCCGGCCGTAACCGATGTAATCGATCCTAACTTAAAAGATGCCAAAGGTTTTAATGCCGATTTAGGTTTCAGAGGTACTTATAAAAACTATTTGAACTTCGATTTCAGCTTGTTCTACTTGAGCTACAACAACCGTATCGGTGGTGTGCGTCAGTTTGTAAACAACGACCCAACGCAAGGCACTTACATTTACAGAACCAATTTAGGCGAAACCGTAAACAAAGGAATTGAAAGCTTCTTTAACCTTAACATTACACGTTTGTTGGAAGTAGAAAAACCATACGGTAATTTAGACTTATTTGCTTCCGTGAGTTTTATCGACAGTCGCTACACCGATTTTAAAGTCTACACCGCAACCGGAAGCGCACCAAACGTAACCATTACCGAAAGTAATTTATCAGGCAACCGCGTGGAAAATGCGCCGAGATACATTCACAATTTTGGTCTTTCTTGGGGTAATAATAATATCTCAGCTACGGTTCAATACCGCATGTCGGGCAAAATTTTCACCGATGCCAACAATACGGAAGCGGCATCAGCCAACGGCTTGACCGGTTTGTTAGAAGATTACCAAGTATTCGATTTTTCAGCCGAATACAAATTCTTGAAAAACTACAACCTTCGTGCAGGCATCAACAATTTATTAGACGAAGAATACGCCACCAGAAGAGCCGGCGGTTATCCCGGTCCCGGAATTTTAGCGGGCGAAGGAAGAACCTTCTATATTTCAGTTGGCGCCAAACTTTAATACAAAAAAAGGTTTTCATTATGATGAAAACCTTTTTACTTTTATACTATGTTACAAACGATAATCACCTATTGCCTTGTTGGACTGGCCGTATTTTTTTTGATAAAACCGCTTTTTAAAAGAAAAAAATCAAAGAAAAACTGCGGCAAAGACGACTGTGGTTGTCATTAACCCAAAGCCACATCCAAAGTCATCATCACGATAAATCCGCCTATTAAGCCCAGAGTGGCTATGTCGGTATTTTTGTCTTGTTGGGTTTCCGGAATTACTTCTTCTACTACCACAAATATCATCGCCCCGGCAGCAAAAGCCAAAGCATACGGCAACAAAGGCGTGAAAAAAGTTACGGCTACAGCACCCAAAACCCCGGCAATCGGTTCTACTATGGCAGAAGATTGACCGTACATAAAACTCTTCCATCGGCTCATGCCCATTCGACGTAAAGGCATGGAAACCGCAATGCCTTCAGGAAAATTTTGTATTCCGATACCAATGGCCAAAGTAACGGCTCCGGCGATAGAAGCCTCGGGAATTCCGGCAGCTACTCCGCCAAAAAGTACACCAACCGCCAAACCTTCAGGGATATTGTGTAAAGTAATGGCCAAAACTAATAAAGTAGTACGTTGCCAAGGCGATTTCATGCCTTCGGTTTCTTTGAAATTGATGTGTAAATGCGGTAAAATTTTATCCAAGCCGAAGATAAACATCGCGCCTAAGAAAAACCCAACGGCAGCCGGAATCACTTTCACAAAACCTTCACCTTCGCTCATTTCTATGGCAGGCGAAAGCAAACTCCAAAAACTGGCAGCTATCATCACACCACCGGTAAAACCGAGCATACCATCGAGTACAATTCGGTTCATATTCTTAAAAAAGAAAACGAAAGATGAGCCCAAAGCGGTCAAAAACCACGTTAACATGGTCGCGTAAAAAGCCGCTAAAATCGGGTCAATACTGCTAAAATAATCGATTATAGATTGGTACATAGTTATTGAACGTATAAGTTATTGGCAATTTTATTGGAGATGATTTTTTCTTGTGCGTTGATTTCAACGGTTAGCGTATCATCGAAACTTTCTTTTTCTATGACTTTGAAAACAGAACCTAAAGCGATTTTTTGTTTGTCGAGATACTTCAAAAATTCAGAAGACGAATCTTTCACCCCGACGCAATGGTATTCTTGATTCAATTCGGCTTCAGACAACAATAGTTTAGCCGTTTTTTTGATTTCACCTTGTCGGTTCGGAATAGGATCACCGTGCGGATCAAAATCGGGATACCCCAAAAACGCATCCAATTTGTCAATCAACGCCATTGATTGAATATGCTCTAATTCTTCCGCAATCTCATGCACTTCATCCCAGGAAAACTGGAGCTTATCCACCAAAAAAACTTCCCACAAACGGTGCTTTCTCACGATCATTTTAGCTGATAAAAAGCCTTTTTCCGTCAAGGTTACACCTTGGTATTTTTGATAGGAAACCAAATCCTTATCCGACAGTTTCTTCAACATATCCGTCACCGATGAAGCTTTGGTTTCCAACATACCGGCAATGGCATTTGTATTCACCCCTTTGGGCGAAACTTGTGATAAATGGTAAATGACTTTCAAATAATTTTCTTCCGAGGTGGTCATGCTGATGGGATTCATTTAGACAAAGAAACGGATTTTATTTTTATGTGTCAAAAGATATTTTTAGTTTTGTCTAAAAATAAAGTTTGACAAATGAAAAAGATACTATTGATTTATGTTTGCCTTAATTTTACTGTTTTGTCTGCACAGGTAAAAGATACGATTCCACCGGGAAAAAAATCAGAAGCTTTAGAAGAAGTGGTAATCTCCGGCACTTTAAAACCTGTTTCTCGATTGGAAACACCGGTTCCGGTAGAAATTTATACAACCACTTTTCTAAAGAAAAACCCAACGTCAAATGTATTTGAAGCCTTACAAAACGTGAACGGTGTTCGACCACAACTCAACTGCAACATTTGTAATACCGGCGACATTCACATCAACGGCTTAGAAGGACCTTATACAATGGTTACTATTGACGGCATGCCCATTGTGAGTGCGCTTTCTACGATTTATGGTTTGTCCGGAATTCCCAATTCACTAATCGACCGCATCGAAATCATCAAAGGCCCGACTTCCAGTTTATACGGTAGTGAAGCTGTGGGCGGATTAATAAATATCATCACCAAAAAAACCAAAAATGCACCTATGTTAACCGCAGATGTATTTTCGACTTCTTGGCTGGAAAACAATATCGATTTAGGTTTCAAGACCAACATTGGCCCAATGGCCGAATCGTTAATCGGACTAAACTATTTCAACTACAACAGTCCAATTGACAACAACCGTGATAATTTTACAGATGTCACACTGCAAGAACGAATATCCATTTTCAATAAATGGAATTTTAAACGAAAAAGCGAAAAAGAATTTACGCTCGCAGGAAGGTTTTTCTACGAAGACCGTTGGGGTGGCGAAATGCAATGGAATAAAAGCTATCGAGGTGGCAATGAAGTTTACGGAGAAAGCATTTACAC